>JAKSBG010000257.1 GCA_022361255.1 Verrucomicrobiales bacterium | reverse complement strand
GAACCTGGTCGTAGTAGCCGACTTCCGGAGTAGCAAAGGCGCGTATGCTGATCGCCGAGCGGTCCTGCGAAAGAATGACCTCATCCGGTTCAAAGTCGGCAGGATACCCATGTTTCTCGACATGCTGATCAAAATAGGGCCCCGGTTCCATTCCTCGCGGAGCGGTTTCGGGGGGGTAGCTGACACTCGTAACACCAAAGACGGCATCCGTGGCAACCAGGTGCGGATGGCTGCAGATCACGCCGACAATCGGTTGATCGAATCGAATGACACCGTGCACCGGCTTGTATGAACTGGGTCGAAAATGCAGCAGGTAGCTGTTCACCCGCGTTCCCGCCGGCAGGCTCAGGTCGAGGTTGCCAAACTCGCGGTAGCTTCCGGGAGAGTCGAGGGTGATCTCAATGGGATCAGTCAACACGATGCCTTGTTTTTCAGCGATAAGATCGATCCAGTGCGGCCCCGTTTGTTGTTTGGTTAGGTCCGATTCACTCAGCCCGCTGGCAATGCGGACGGAGCCCCGCAACATTTCCACCCCCAGATCCCGATGACGTTTGTCGCCGAGCAATGACGCTCGTGAGCTGAGCGGGATCTCAGCCGGTTCACCCGCTGTCTCGCCCTCGAAGCGGCGGGCCTGCCCCTCGGAAACCTTGACTCCCCAGGTACCGGCTTTCCTGGGAAACACCTCGACCAAACCGTCAATGACATGGACATCGGTCAGCCCTTCCTCGCTCACGGAAAGCCCGAACTCCGTGCCGAGATCGATCACCTCGGACTGTGGAGAAGTGACGATGAAACCCAGCGCTTCGTCGGGTATGCGCGCCACCAGATTTCCCGTTTCCAGATGAATGTGCCGCGAACTGATCAGCTTGAATCGGGCGGGACCGCTCAAGCTGACCTGCGCCCCATCTACGAAATCCAGATCGACCGAGCCGGAGAGCAACTCATGATCTCCAGCCGGAAGATTTTCATTCTCACGATGCGGATCACGCTTCCATTCCGCATCGACCGAGGCGACGAGACGGGCGACGCCCGGTGAGTTGGAGGATTGCTCACTCCGACCGCCGAACAGAATTGCGGCAAATCCCGCGAGAACGATGCCAGCCGCTGCGGCGAGCCATTGCTGCGGAAATCGCCGTGCGGGGCGGGCTTTGTTCGGGATTGGTTCGTTTTCGAAAGTCTTGTTTTCGAGCGCAACGAGAGTCTGCTCCATTCGAGCCCAGTCGGTCAGCGCTGCTTCCTCGATGGACAGTTCCAGCAATTGCCGGCGCAAATCCTTCTCTCCAAGAAGGCGCGATTCGACCTTCCGGATCGCGTCCGAGTCGAGTTCCCCGCGCAGGTAGGCGAGGAGGATCCCGGTGTCGCTGTGATCGGCGTTCATGAGTCAGGATCCGGCGGCGAGTTTCTGAGTGATGCAGTCCCGCAGGAGGAGTCGACTGCGTTTCAGGATCGCATAGGCGGCCTGGACCGAGCGATTGAACTGGCCGGCGATTTCTTCGATGGGACGGCGGGGGGCCTCGTAGCGGAGCGCAATCAATTTGCTGCTCTGCGAAGGGAGGGCGTCGAGGCAGTCGTGCAGCGCCTCGATGCGGGCGGGCACATTCATGCTGGCATCCATTTCCGCCGCGGTCTCGGCGAGACGCGTCGCCAGTTCCGGATCGATCAGAGTGAGCCGCTTCGATTTGCGAAAGTGAGAAAGGACTCGACGCCGGGCAATTTCGCGCGCCCAGGGGACAAAGCCGTCCGCACTCCGGAGGTCGCCTGCCGACCGAATCGCGGCGAGGCTGACTTCCTGAAAAAGGTCTTCGGCATCGGTGTAATCCCGAACACAGGACACCAAATAGCCCATCAATATCGAGCGATGCCGGATCAGCAGCGCCGCCATTTCAGATGTATTAACCGGGCCGGAGGGAGAGTGGTTTTCGTCGTCGGAAGCCATTGGAAATTGCTGCGAGGATGGCAGTGCCTCTACAAATTATAAGGGAAGTAGCGCTGAGAATTAGGCAAAAAAACGCTTTTCTGAAAAATGGCCGACTGACTTTCACCTGACTATATAGGCAGGGGCAAACTGATCAGAGTTATGAAATGCGATCGAACGCTCTTATTTGCATGTTCACGCGCCAGAAGAATGACTCACTGGCCGTTTCAATGTGTCGGGCCAGGAAAATCTCTTGGGCAAAGAAAACAGAGACCCTGTTAGCTGCTTTCGATATACTCTCCGTTTCTACGAAGCACACCTTTCGCACCCTTCTTCAGGCGCAACGTGGCTTTGAAACCGTTCGATGTCTGCGATGATTTCCTCTTCGGTGTATCGTGGGCGAATGTGCTGTTGGCAGTTCCAGTCGTAAGCCTCGATCGAAATGGTGATGAGACGCTCGACGTGTCCCGGATAGTCCGGGGCGATAAGGCTCTCTGTAAGTTCAGGGTTGTCTGCAGCATCTTCGACTTTGGCAACACCCCAGATTTTGAGACGTTCACGGCGTGGGAAATTAAGCAGGATTAAGGCGACTTTGCTTTCATCCATGATATTGCCGACACTGATATATTGCCTATTCCCACGAAAGTCGGCGAACCCCAGAGTGCGTTCGTCGAGAATGCGCAGAAAGGCTTTAGGTCCTCCGCGATACTGAACATAAGGCCAGCCATTGCTTCCAACCGTGGCGAGGAAAAAGAAGTCGATTGAGCTGATAAAGCTCTTCTCTTCTCCGGTGAGAAGGAACCGGTCGGGGCCGTTTTCCATGCGTTCACCGATGGTGCGGGAACCGTATTTTTCCTGTACATCGCGGACGCCGGGGGTGAAGGCAAAGTTGGTGAAATTCTGTCCCATGAGTCTTTTTAAAGGGGGGAACCCGCAGACCTCGAAAGGTCTGCGGGCGGGTGGTTGTATGGATTGTAAGTTGAGTTAACCAACCGGGACATGGCATTCCCCTGACGTTTCGGGGTGAGAGGCTTCTTCGGTTTTGAAGAAGTAAACCAGAGGAACGGCGTAGGCCCAGTGTCGTGTCATTGACAGGATCGGGTAGAGCACTCCTCCTTCAGATCCGGCGATTCCGAGTCCGAGAAGAGGGAAGAGCAAAAACCAGACCAGCATGATTGTCTCAAGCGTGGTGAATGCGAGAGCCCGAAGCCATCTCGGCCCCCAAAGTGACGGGGAAAGAGCTGCATATATCGCTGCGAGGGCGACTCCGTTGCCGAAGTGCATCCCGAGCGCCACAGGGAAGGGAACACCAATTGCTTTTGAAAGGACGCCGGGAATATCCCACCAAGTCCCGGTGAGAAGGAGTCCGACAAGGTCGAAGAGAAGTGTTCCGATGATGCCGGCTGTGGCGGCTTTTATCCAGTTGATGGAATTGGTGGAGTTAGGTGTAGTCATTATTATGTTTTTGTTAGGTGTTGGATTCTGTTTCCGGGACGGATGGATTTCAGGGCCTACCGCCAAATTGAATGAAGTCATCGAGGTCCAGATATTCGAAAAGTGTGCCCACATCCGGCCGGGGCGGGTCGAGGGAGCCTGAATATTCCGCGAACCAGCCTCGAGCTTCGGGACTCAATCCGGGAACGGATTCGATCCATCGGCTCCAGGCCTCGATTTGGTGAGGTAAAAGGGCGTGGTCAGAATTTTCGAGCACCCACTCGAGAATCTCGTAGTCACCGCCTCCGAGAGAAATTCGATTTAGCAGCGAGTCAGCAGAGATTCCGGTGAATCGGAAAAACTCTGCATCGAGCAGGCTTTCATCGCCATAGAGGTAGATTCCGGGGGTATTGCCGGAAACGGCACGGGCTTTGTCGATGAGGCGGGGGAGGTGGGCGAATCCACCGAGACGAACGCGTGGGCTTCTCGGGGCTCGGAGTGTCAGGTCTGTAGTACTATCCTTGTTCATAGTGAAAAAAATTTTGTTTTGTTAGGAGTGATGGGGCTGCGTGAACCGGTTAGAACCGGCGTTCTGCCGCTGTGATGGGGTGATCGTTGATGGAGGCGAAGCGTTTCGACATGAGGCCGTTTTCGTCGAACTCCCAGTTTTCGTTTCCGTGAGAGCGAAACCACTGACCTGAATCATCTCTCCACTCATACTCAAAGCGCACTGCAATCCGGTTGCCCTGAAAAGCCCAGAGATTTTTCTTGAGCCGGTAGTCCAGTTCGCGATTCCACTTGCGGCGAAGGAAATCAATAATGGCCCCGCGTCCCCTGAGAAACTCGGATCGGTTTCTCCACTCGCAGTCTACGGTGTAGGCGAGTGAAACCCTTTCGGGATCGCGGGAATTCCAGGCGTCTTCTGCGAGCTGAACTTTTTCAAGAGCTGTTTCCTCCGTAAACGGGGGAAGAGGAGGGCGTAGTGGAGTCGTTGTCTTCATGGTTTGTCGGCAGAGCGTGGAGGGAGTGAGCGCCCTCCCTCCACGGTTTCGGTGTTCTGGGTTTTCGTCAGGCAGCTGCGATTTCGAGAGGTCGAACTTGCGGGAAATCGATTTCTGTCCGGGCGAGTCTATTGAAATAGTTGGTGAACAGATTCAGGGCGACGTTCGTGACGACCTCGACGATTTCCTCCGATTCGACGCCTGCGGCGAGCGCGTTCTCAAGAATCGCGTCGGGCACGTCTCCGCGTGTTTCGAGGATCGATTCCACCAACGCGAGGACTGCCTGCTCGTAGGGATCGGGGGAGTTACCCATCCGCGCGGATTCAAGTTCTCCGGTCGGGACCTTAAGCATGCCGCCAATCGCGGTATGAGCACTGAGGCAGTAGTGGCAATTGTTCAGCTCCGCTACGCGCAGAGCGATCTTCTCCCGGACGCGGGTTGCCAGCTTTCCTCCCGCTACCGCGCCGCTAAGGGCGAGGTAGCCCTGGAGGCCTGCCTCACTGCTACCGAGAGCTTTGACCATGTTCGGGATGAGCCCAAGTTTGCCCTTTACGGTGTTGTAGAGATCCGAGATTTCGGAGGGTGCCTGTTCGGCATTGATAAGAGGTATTCTGTTCATTGTATTTATCTTTCAGTTTTGTTGGTTATGGTTTGGGTTATTCGCATCAAACCGACCGGTCGGTCAAAATGATGGCAAAATTTTTATTCACATGGGGAAAGCAATTGCTTTGTCAATGGGGACTGGCAGCAGCGGGGGAGTCGATTCGTTTGTCCGGGAACTCGATTTCGGGTTGAGCAAAACGGGCGAAGTAATTCGCAAAAACGTTCATGGCGACATGTGCGATGATTTCGGTGGAGTCTTCCGGTGTGATTCCCGCTTTGGTTATTTCGGAGTAGAACTGATTGGAGACATTGCCACGAGTCGCAATGACAGCCTCCGCCAGGTCAAGAGCGGCTTGTTCCCGTGAATCGTGAGAAAGGCCCCCTTCGGCAGCAAGGAGTTCCTTCTCCGGGATCCCAATCATGCCACCGATTGTGTAATGAATTGCGAGGCAGTGTTTGCACCCGTTCAATTTCGCGATTCGGAGTGCGAGCTTTTCCCGAAGGACAGAAGGGAGATTCCCTTCTGCGAGCGATACGTTCAGTCTGAGGTATGCATCGAGACTGGCCCGACTGTTGCCCAGCGATTGAATGAGGTTGGGCACTAGATTTACGTCCGCGCGAACGGCTTCGTAAAGGGCGGCAATGTTTGCCGGTGCTTTTTCAGCTTTAATGGGATTGATTCGATTCATGATTTAGGTTGAGTTGGCAAGACTGGCAAAAACCGACCGGTCGGTCTACAGTTCGGTATGTTAGATGTTGCGGGAGAGTCAGTGGGAGCGAATCTTCAGAGCAGGCTTTGAACTTGTTTACGAGCGGCCTCTACCGGCCACTGTTCACGGAAATTCTGCATTTCAATCAGAGTTCCTTCAAACAGCAGGAACAGCACTGATCCTGTGTGGTCGGAAAGAGATTTCGGCTGTTCCGGTTTATGTTCTGCAACAAGGGTTCGGAATCTTTTTTGGAGATCTTGTTTATGGTCGCGGATTTCCTTCCGGAGGGCATCATCGGATGAGGGCGTTTCGCAAAGGGTGTTGAGAAACGCGCATCCGCGGTAGTTACAGTCTTTCATCCATTGGCTCAGGAAATCGAAAATACCGAGAATTTTCTCTGCGGGGGTGGGCAGCGTTTGAATTGAATCTTCGAGCCAACCATTCCAGGTAAGGTGGCGCGCTTTCAGCCACGCCAAACCGAGTGATTCCTTTGACTCAAAGTGGGAATAGAATGTGCCCTTTGCTGTATCTGCTTCAGAGATGATCTGCTGAACTCCGGTCTGATGGTATCCCTGTTCGTAGAACAGACGAGACGCGACGTCGAGGATTTCATCGCGTTTCGGGGATGTCCGGGAAGAAGCTGGCATGAGAGTAACAAATCATAAACCGACCGGTCGGTCAAAAGAAAAAATACGATTTCTCAAAAATATTGATCGAAGTGCTTTTGAATTTGTTTTGAAGAGCCTGACCAGATTCCGCAGGTAGGACACTTCAAAACTAAAGTCCTTCCGGAGTTTTGTTTCGGTTAGGCAGTATGTTTGACGTTCGACCTGTGCTTGCGCTGCGAAATAGAGCGTAGGACGTAGCGGAATTTCGCAGCTTGCCGCGAATCCAGTGGGGGCTTTCATGTCAGTCGGCGATGACTCCCTTTTTCAAGAGAAAGCAACCGTAAGGTCGTGCATCTCCCACCTGGATAACCCCGTAGCTTTTTTTCGCGGCGTCGTAGAAATCAAAGCGCTCAATGCCGATCATTGGCTGGCTGCTACCGAGTGATTCATCGATCGCCTTTTGCACCGCGAGTTGCACTTCGGGGATTTCGGCAGGATTGCCGACGACCTCCATTCTGCGAAGCGGATCGTCAACGAAGGTATCGACGGGAAACACGCTGAGCACGGCGCGGACGACCTCCTCCATCAACAGGCCTGGCAGGCGAATCAGAATTCCGCTGGTCGTTTCGGAAGCCACGGCAGCAGCGGGGTGGTTTGCATCGACGATGGCGAGGTCGTCACCGTGCCCCATTGAAGCCAGCAAATGGAGAACGTCAGCGCTGAGAATGGGATCGATTCCTTTTAACATTTCGGATGGGGAAGGATGTTGGGTTGAAAATTCGGGAGCGGTCAGCCCCGGTGGGTCAGGTAGAAGCGTTTTGCATTTTCCCCGAAGATTGCGGATCTATCGGTTTCGGAGAGGGAGGAAGTGAGTTCCTGTGCGGCTTTCCACCATTTTCCGTAGGAGCCTGCCAGGGTGAGAACAGGCCAGTCGGATCCCCAGATCAGGCGGTCAGGTCCGAAGCATTGCAGCAAATGATCTACAACCGGGGCGAGGTCGCCGGCGGTCCAGTCTTCGCGCGCTTCCGTAGCGAGCCCGGAAAGCTTGCAGTGGACTTGCTCGTGCCTTGCCACTGCGGCCATGTCATCGAACCACTTTTTCGTGACTCCGGTTTTCAGAGTCGGTTTTGCGGCGTGATCGACGACGACAGCGAGATCCGGGTGCCGCTCCAGAACGGGAAGCAGTCTCTCGATATGTCGCGGCAGAAGAAGCGCGTCAAAGGCGAGCTGGTTCTCGATCATGGATTCGAATGCGGGGGCAAGCGCTGGCCGGGCGAGCCAGTCATCGTCTGCAATGTCCTGCACCATGGGGCGAAGCCCGACGAGCTTTTGATGTTTTGCCAGTGCGTCGATACGGGATTTCACATCGGGCGATTCAAAATCAGTCCAGCCGACGACACCCGCGATGAAATTGTTCTCTTCTGCTAGACTGAGCATGAAGTGGGTCTCGGCTTCCGTTGGTGCTGCCTGAACGAGGATGGTTTGGTCCACACCGCAACTATCGAGCAGGGGCTGGAGATCACCTGGGAGGAAGTCGCGATACAGTTTTTCCAGCCCGGGAGTCAGCCAGCCGTAGTCGTTTCGTTCCGGTTTCCAGAAGTGCTGGTGTGCGTCAATTATCATATCTCAGGGAGTGGGGATGGATTCGCCGAGCAGTCCTTCGTGCTTCAATTCCGCCCAGAGCTCAGCCGGGATCTTCGTTGCAAAGTCCTCCAGTTGAGAACGGACTTCCTCCGGTTTTTCCGCTCCGAGAACAAGGCAGCTCACGGCGGGGTGTCCGAGCACGAACTGCAACGCGGCCCGGCGCAGGGGAATGCTGTGTCTCTCGCATACCGCCTGGATTTTTCCGACCCGGTCGAGAATTTCCGGCGGTGCGGCACTGTAGTTGTAACGGGCTCCGTCAATGGGCCCGGTGGCGAGAATCCCGGAGTTGAAAACACCTCCGAGAATCACCCCGATGTTTCTCTCTTCCGCGAGAGGGAGAAAAGACTCCATCGCCGGTTGTTCGAGCAGCGAGTAGCGGCCTGCGAGAAGAATCGCGTCCGCATCCGTGTCGCGTGCAAATCGTTCCGCCATATCGGCTTCGTTGACGCCGACACCATAACCACGAATGACGCCATTCTCGCGGAGTTCGGTCAGTGCTTTTACCGCGCCATCCAGGGCGTTCCGGTAGTAAACCTCTAATTTTTCACCGTGAGTGTAGCGATCCAAATCGTGGACGAGAACGATATCGAGATGATTTACACCAATCCGGAGAAGAGATTGTTCGATGGAGCGCATCACGCCATCGTATCCGTAATCGATCTGGAGCGCATGGTTGAGGCCGCCTGCGAACGATGATCCCGGGCACGGTTTTGAGGGAACCGCATACCGTCCGACTTTCGTGGAAAGGACCGGATTGATTCCCGGATGATGTCGCAGCGCAGTTCCAGCGCGGTGTTCGGAAAGTCCGGACCCGTAGAAAGGAGACGTGTCGATTAAAGTGACTCCGTTCGACAGAGCGGACGAAATGGTTTCGACGGCGGTCAATTCGTCCACCTTGCGGTAAAGGTCACCGACCGGCGCACTGCCAAATCCGAGAACGGATACTTCGAGTCCAGTGCGTCCGAGTATGCGCCGGGGCAGAGGAGGGGATTCTTCCGATGAGATTTGCATCGGAAAAAGAAAAGAGTATACCGGGCGGAATTGCCAGCATTCTCTTTTCCGGGAATGCCGCGCGGCTGTCCAGGTCTACTGGAGGTGCAGTTCGATCCTGCCGACGAATTCCGCTTCGCCGAGATTCTTCGCCACTTTTTTCGGAGTAGGCTTAACTACCGGATCGGGGCCACCGGCCTTGAACGCCTCTGTTTTCAGCTCGGTATGGGAGTCCATCCACTCGATCAGGGAGAGAGACCGGTTCCAGGAAAGCTCTTTGTCGCCCGGCTCGTCGCGCAGGTAAAACGGTTTTACTGTGACGGTCTTGAATCCGGATAGGTCGAGATATTCAGCCACCTTCTTGAGGGTCGACTCGGAAAGATCATCGATTTTAGTGGGTTCTGTCGCTTCGAAGAGATCATCGGTGGGAAGGGCAAGGCGCGCCTGCCGTGCGGTTTCGGTGATACGAAGTTCCCGGCGTAATTCGGCGAGACGCTGCATTTTCTTCGGGTCGATATTCTGCTTCGGACTCTCGACGCGCTGCACCGCAGTGACGGCGCCCGGTTTGGGAAGGGGCGTGGCCTGCGGTTTCATTTGCGATGGTCCTTCGGGGGCGCTCCGCGAAACATTAGATTTGTTGTCGAACTGCGAACGACTCGCAGCGGGGACTGCGGACGGGTTGCCCGCTTCGGCAGGGTCGTCCAGTGTGCTTCCGGACTTTGCCGGAATTTTGACCTGAGCTTCGAGAGCTGCAGGTATCGTGAAGATCACTGCAACGGCAGTGAGCAGAGTGATAGCGGTTTTCGTGTTCATGGTATCTGGGTTTCCGGTGAATTGGACGAGCAGAGACGGAACTCATGCTGGCGGAAGTCTCAGGTATATTTGTCGTAAACCAGTGAAGTTGTGACACTAGCGCTGCCTGATCGGTATTTGTCGCCGAATTCGCAATCCCACGTTGAAGGCAGCCTGCGACATGTCACAGTCATCCCTATGCCCGAAGTTTCAGTCAGCCAGCTATCCGCAATGCTTGAGGATGAGTCGTGGCAGGCACCCTTTTCCTCCGGTGCCCTGCTGGCGGGAAAGCAGATGGTGGGCAGTCGTCAGGTGGCGAATGTCCGGGCGGAAATTCTTGATGTCGGTGATGCAGAGATAACTGCTGTAGTTACCGAAAAAGACGGGGAGGTGTTTTCTCCTACCGTGATCGTATGGGACGAAGGTAACGGCCTTGTAATGGAAGGAGATTGCCAATGCGGTGAGGGAACGCAATGCAGACATGCCGCTGCCCTGCTGCAGTATCTTGCCAAGGGAAAAGGGGAAAGACTGGAAAGAGCTTTCGGCGGTGCTCCGGAGGCTGACGCGATGACGACGGGTCAAACACTGGCAGTGGAAGAGACGGAGGAACCGGTTTCACCAACCGCGTCCGGTCTCACTTTTCTCATGCGTGTCGAACGTCGACCGGAGGGGGAGCGGTTCGCCTGGCTCCCGGAGATCTATGCCTCTGCTTTTGCTGTCTACGAAGGAAAACGGGTCCCTCTTTCGCCGGGCGGGAATCTGCCTCCGATTGTTTTGCCGGATCGAAAAATCACCCGTGACCGGGCGGCGGAGACGGATGCGTTGAATGTTTTGTATGCTCTGCATTTTCTCCCGGGGGCGGAAGAACCACCGCAGTCGTTGCGGAAACTGGAACGTCCCGATTTTGAAGGCACACTGTGGGCACCCGACAAGTCGGAATGGCCGCATCCTGAGTTTTTCTGGAAGCGCTTTCGGCACGAGGGAGTTGCCGCTTTGGAAAAGCGCCGCTGGGAAGTGAGGTTTGCGGCGGACGTAGGGCACAAGCCGCTCGTTTTTCGTGCCGAAGGCTGGCGCGCCGAGATTGTGGAGGAGGGAAAGGGGTGGTTTCATCTTTCGGCGGGATTTGAAATCGACGGGGAAGAATTCGAGCTGCAGCCCATTCTCGCGGCTTTGGTGAAAAACCGGTTTCTCGAAGTTACGGAGGGACTCCCTTCGGGGCAGGAGTTTCTCATTTTTCTTCCCGACGGCCGTTCCCTGGCTTTACCGGTGGGACGTTTTCGACGTCTCCTCGAAACGTTGGGGGAACTGATGGAGTTCCGCTTTACAGAGGGACCGATCCGGTTGAGCCCGGTCGATGCAGCATTGCTGGCGTCGGAGGAAAATCCGGAGCCTCTGGAAATTGTTGCCCCTCCGGAAGTCGAAAATATCGGGAACCGTTTGCTGCATTTTGAAAGGATCGAGAGGCAGCCGGTGCCGCCCGGGATGAGGGCGACCCTGCGTGACTACCAACTGGATGGCTACTACTGGATGCAGTTTTTGCTGGAAACCGGGCTGCACGGGATTCTTGCAGATGATATGGGACTGGGAAAAACGCTGCAGTCGATCACTCACCTTCTCGCGGAAGTGGAGTCAGGCAGAAACCGGGGACGGCCCAGTCTCGTTGTTGCTCCGACGAGCGTGGTTCTGAACTGGCAGCGCGAAATCGAAAAATTTGCGCCTGACCTGTCGGTTCTGGTTCTCCAGGGAGGGGAAAGAAAAAAACGGTTCCGCGAAATTCCGCGAACGGACGTTGTTCTCAGTTCCTACGCACTGCTGCATCGTGATCTGGAAACCCTGACAGAATACGAATTTCACCTGTTGATTCTCGACGAAGCGCAGCACATCAAGAATCCGGAGGCGCAGGTCACCCGGGCTGCCTGTCAGCTTCGGGCTGCGCATCGCCTTTGTCTTTCGGGGACGCCGATTGAGAACAATCTCGGCGAGCTCTGGAGCCTGATGTATTTTCTCATGCCCGGTTTACTCGGGAGCCGTGACGCTTTCCGGGGCACCTACCAGACTCCGATTGAAAAGGGGGAAAGCGAAGCGAAACGGAAATCACTCGCCGACAGAATCGGGCCGCTCATTCTCCGAAGGACGAAACACGATGTCGCCAAGGAACTCCCGCCGAAGACGGAGATCCTTCACGAAATCGAAATGAGTGAGGCACAAAAAGACCTCTACGAGACGGTGCGCTCGACAATGGACAAACATGTCAGGCAGGCTCTTGCAATTCGTGGGCAGGAGGCGCAGATCGTGTTTCTCGATGCGTTGCTGAAATTGCGGCAAATCTGCTGTCATCCTGCGTTGCTCGAGGAGAAGCATCGCGCCATTGAATCGGCGAAATTCGCCTACCTGGTGGATCTGTTAGAAACCCTGCGGGAGGAAAGGCACCGCGTTCTCGTATTCTCTCAGTTCACCTCGATGCTGGCTCTGATCGAAGAGTATTTAGCAGAAAACGATTACACCTGGTTGAAGCTGACCGGGGCAACAAAAGACCGGCAGGACCTTGTCGAGCGGTTCCAGGGTGGGGAGGGGGACGTATTTCTCATATCACTGAAAGCGGGAGGGACGGGGCTGACTCTGACCGGAGCCGACAATGTGATTCACTACGATCCGTGGTGGAATCCGGCGGCGGAGAACCAGGCAACTGACCGGGCCTACCGGATCGGACAGGACAAGCCGGTTTTTGTCCACAAACTGATCTGTCGGAACACGGTCGAAGAGAGAATCCAGCAGATGCAGGAAAAGAAGGATGACCTCGCCGGGGATCTGCTTTCCGGCGCGACAACGCAGCTGAACCTGACTGCCGAGAGTTTGGCGGGTTTGTTAGGTGGTGTGGGTGATACCTGATTGACGCCACACTCAATGCTTTCGGAGCTTGCGGAGTCTTGATAAGAAACAGGCATGGACTCAACACGCCGCAAATTTCTCCAGACTTCTGCGGGTGTCCCCGCCGCTCTCGCCGCAGCGACGGGGGCGCAGGAAACAACCGGAGCCGTGAAGAATCCGGTTCCGGAAGAGAATGCGAAACCCGGTTCGAATGACTGGCAGCTGACCCGGGTTCGACTCGATCAGCGCGGAGGATTTCGTGCGCCGGATGTGGAGGGGTATTGTTCGAAGCAGTCTCTCAAAGCGGGTGAGGACCTCGATATTTTTGTCAGCACAAAACGGGAGGCGGAAGTGACCATCGAAATTTTCCGGACCGGATACTACGGTGGCAAAGGAGCGCGGCTGATGACTACGCTCGGTCCGTTTCCCTCAAAGGAGCAACCGGTTCCCGAATTGAAGCGGGGGGATCGGCACCTCGTCGAATGCGAGTGGAAGGCGACAACGCGCCTCACGATCCCGGAGGACTGGATCAGCGGTGTCTACCTCGGGCGGCTTTCTACCCCTGATGAAACCGGACACGGATACTGGCAGAGTTACGTCGTGTTCATAGTCAAAGATGACCGGCCTGCCGACATCTGCCTTCAGTGCTCCGACAATACGTGGCAGGCATACAATCGTTGGCCAACAAAGTATTCTGTCTACACGCATCCGAAAGGAAATCAGGGACCCTGGGCCGATGTCAGTTTCGATCGTCCCTACGCGAAGTATGCGCAGATCTATGAAAATCCGATGTCGATCGGATCGGGGGAATGGCTTTGTTTTGAGTTCCCGTTTGCCTACTGGTTGGAGAAAGAGGGCTACGACGTGTCCTATTGTTCCAATGCCGATATGATCGACTCGGAGTATGCGAAGCCGGGGCGGTTCAAAGCGTTTCTCAGTAACGGGCATGATGAGTACTGGGATATCCGAGCGTATGAAAATGCGGAGAGGCTTCGTGACACAGGAACAAGCCTTTTGTTCTTTTCCGGAAATTCCGTCTGTTGGGTCACACCGATGACACCGGGTTCGGACGGTCGGGAAAACCGGATCATGTTTCGTGGGGGTCCCTACGGAGGCGATTACAAGTATGCGACGGCGCGGGAGCGGGACGAAGGTCCGTTTCCTCATCGTGGACCGGATGAAGGTTATTTGATGGGGTCACGCAACGTCGATCCGGTGAACGGCGGTGGTGATTGGATCTGCGAGAAACCGGATCACTGGATTTTTGAGGGGACCGGGATGAAAAAGGGCGACTCGATTCCGGGACTCATCGGTTGGGAATACCACGGTGATCCGCCTGATGATATCGAGGGGCTTGAGGTGGTTGCAGCGGGAACAGCTTTGCAGGGAGGAGTGAATCCACAGCAATGGACAGCGACCATTTATCCGGGGCCGAAAGAAAATTTCGTTTTCAATGCCTCGACAATCTTCTGGTGCCAGGGTCTCAGTTCCCCGCCCGGGCACATGCTCCCCTGGTCGCACTGGTCGCGACCCCATGGGCCGGATGAACGGGTCCAGAGAATCACGAAAAACCTCCTCGACCGGGCGGTCGGGTGACCGCGTCAGGAATCGAGAAAAAGATAATTCTCTGCCATTCGGTTGAGAGCTTTCGTTGTCACGTCGAGACAGTCGGCAAGCTGAGGGTAGAGGTGTCGCAGATCAAATTCATCTGCAAGTGGATGATCGCCGGCGGTGAGAAACGCGCTCCGGGCTACGTTTTCGTAGTAACTGCGTGAGGGAGCGCCGCGACGGTTGGCGCGGCCTTCGAGAAATTTCGGGAATAATCCTGTCAAAGCCAGAAACTGATTTCCGCATTCCACCTGAAGGAAAAACCGTTCATAGGTACTCAGCCCGTCCAGCGCCTCGACAAAATCGACATGGTAGGTGAAGTCGAGATCGGGACGACCGGGGGAACGCAGGCTGAAATTGCGCCCCCGGGAATGGTCTGCGAGCGTTGCCGCGACATAGTCCGCGATTCGGAAATCGTTGATTCCGGCATCGACGAGTGAGCGCCGGACGAGGATGAAAAAGTAAAACTCCGGCGTAAGGGACAGCGGGAAGGGGATCTCGATGACTTTGCGGAAAACGATGTCCTGCTCCAGAAAGGCAAGGAGCGAGTCGCTGTCATCGATAAGCGTCAGCAGGCTTTCCAGCGCATCTTCATCCCCGAATACGGTTTCCGCGAGAAACAGAAAGTCGCGTTTCGAGAATTTCTCGAAGCAACTCGCAGGAACGCTGTGCGGGTGGCGTTTCATAAGAGTAAGACGTTTCGCTTCCGTCCTTCAGGAATGATGAAAGCTACATCCGCGCCAAGTAGACACTAATTTCACCAAAAAATTCAAGTCCTAACCGTACGCAAATTTTTCATTCGCACGAGGCGCCTCGTTGACGAATTTCGCTACCGGAGCAAACAGGGTTGGGTTGCGGACCGAACAGGGTAGGGTTGGTGAGTGTACCCTGTTGGCTGGCGATTCAGGTTTACAAGTCGTTTGCGCGAACTTCGATCAGCTTTTGCTCCATCTGCTTCCGGAATGCGGCTACGGTGTCGGAGTAGGTGGGGTCTTCGGCAAGGTTGGTGTATCCGTCAGGGTCTTTTCTGACGTCGAAGAGTTCGATGCCGCCTTTGGCGTCCTCACCATACTGGATGAAACTGTGATCCTGAGTGCGGAGGAGAAACCCTTTCCGCATGGGGGCGACACTGAATGCTGCGTCGCGAACTTCTTTGTCCGGATCGTCGAGTAGTGCAGAAATATCTTTTCCCTGGAGCCGGTCCTGAGCGGGTAGACCACAGAGTGCAGCCGTGGTGGGGTAGAGATCGAGCAGTTCGACGAGCGAATCGCAAATCGCCGGCTTCTTTCCGGGAACGCAAACAATGAGGGGAACGCCGGATGATTCGTCGCGCAGGCTGACTTTTGCCCAGAAGTCGTGCTCACCGAGATGGTAGCCGTGATCGCTCGTGAAAATTACGATGGTGTTGTCGACGAGTCCGTTTTCTTCGAGGGCATCAAGGACGACCCCAACCTGGGCATCCATGTAGGCGACAGAGGCATAGTATCCGCCCAGCGCTTTTTTCTGGCGACGGATATCCATCTTCATGTTTTCGCTGGTCTTGTAGTTGATGCCCGCTTTCGGAATGTCATCCCAGTCGCCGGGTATCTTTTCCGGCATGATGATGATCTGAACATTCCACGAATTCGCCAGTCGTTCCAGATCAAAGCTGTTCGAAAGAGCAGCCGGAATGAACACTGTGCCTTCGAATCCCTTTTCAAGGACTCCCCATATATCGTGCGG
>JAKSBG010000215.1 GCA_022361255.1 Verrucomicrobiales bacterium | reverse complement strand
TGGCTGAGCGCGGCGTTCGCTTCTCCCAGATTTTCCATCGCGGTTGGGACCAGCACGGCAACCTTACAGGAGACCTCCCCTTGCAATGCGGGGACGTTGATCAGCCGAGCTGGGCGCTCGTTCAGGATTTGAAAATGCGAGGCATGCTCGACGACACCCTCGTCGTCTGGGGCGGTGAGTTTGGTCGGACGATCTACTGCCAGGGTCGCCTCTCGAAAGAAAACTACGGCCGCGACCACCATCCCCGCTGCTTCACTGTCTGGATGGCCGGGGCCGGAATCAAAGGCGGAACCGTCTACGGAACAACCGACGATTTCAGCTACAACATCGTCGAAAACCCCGTCCACATCCGCGACCTCAATGCGACGATTCTGCACCTGTTAGGAATCAATCACGACCGCCTGTCCGTGAAACACCAGGGGCTGGACGTAAAGCTGACCGGTGTGGAGAAAGCGCACATTGTGAAAGGCATTTTGAGCTAGAAGGGCACCGAAAAAGCGGCCGACTGGCTCACTCCTGCCACATTTCTCCTCACGAATCGAGCCTGTAGCTGCCGCTGCAAAGCGGTGGACGAACGCGCCATTCGGGCCAAAACTCCCGCATGTTCAACATCCGGGTCGATACAGGAGGCACATTTACGGATTGCCGTGGCCAGGCGGAGGGAGAAGCCGATGCCCGGCTTGTGAAAGTCCTGTCCTCCGGCCGTCTCCGTGTTTCAGTGGAAAACTGGATCTCGCCACAGGTGGCAAAAATTCGGATTCCCGATAACTGGAACATCGGAGAATCCTTCTTTACCGGCTTCAAAGTCGATGCAGCGGGATCGAACGCGCTCATTCTTCGTTTCGACTACACGGAAAGCACCATCCACCTTTCCCGTGAAGTTTCCCGGACCCCATCCATCGACCTGTTCACAGGCGAAGAAGCTCCCGTCATTGGTGCCCGCCTTCTCACCGGAACCGGGCTGGACGCTGCTTTTCCCGAACTGGAATTTCGCCTCGCCACAACTCGAGGAACCAATGCTCTGCTGGAGAGAAAGGGTGCGCGCCAGGCTCTTTTCATTACCAAAGGATTTCGCGACCTTCTCACGATCCGGGATCAACGCAGACCCGATCTTTTTGCCCTGCGCCACGAACGCCCTCCGGCTCTGGCGGAAGCGGTGATCGAAGTGACCGAACGCATCGCAGCTGACGGGACCGTTCTCGAAGACCTGACACGGGACGAAAACTGGAACAGAGAGGTTCGCCGGATTCTCGATTCCGGAATCCGCGTCGCAGCGGTTTCCCTTCTTCACGCGTGGAGGAATGACACACACGAAACCGCGCTTCGCGACCATCTCCTTCAGCTCGGCTTTGAGCATGTTTCCATCAGTTCAGAACTGGCTCCGCTCATCAAACTTCTACCTCGAACGGAGACCGCAGTCATCAACGCCTGCCTGCATCCCGTGATGCAGTCGTTTCTGGACCACATTTCCGGACGTGTCGGTGCAGAAAACCGCCTCCTGACCATGACCTCGGCAGGCGGCCTCGAACCGACCGCTACCTACACGCCAAAAGACTCATTGCTCTCCGGTCCCGCAGGAGGGGTTGCCGGTGCCGCCGCTGTTGCGAAGAACCTCGGCTACGACCGCATTCTCACCTTCGACATGGGAGGAACCAGTACCGACGTCGCACGGTATGACTATGGGTTTCTCTACCAATTCGAGCAAGTCGTCGGCGATGCCCGGCTCCTCTCCCCTGCTCTGAAAATCGAAACAGTCGCGTCGGGAGGCGGATCAATCTGCCAATGGAAAAACGGAAGCCTCCGCGTCGGCCCCGAGTCGGCCGGAGCAGACCCCGGACCGGCCTGCTACGGTCGCGGTGGCCCCTTGACGATCACGGATGTAAACCTTCTCCTCGGAAGAATTGATCCGGACAACTTTGGGATCCCGCTGACGAAGAAGAATTTCGCTGACGCAAAAGCGGCCGCGCTGGCACTGCAGGAAGACGCCGGGCTTGGGAGCAGCGAAATCGAGGAAGAATTCCTGACCGGCCTTATCGAAATCGCCGTGGAGCAAATGGCCGACGCGATTCGAACCATTTCCATTCGCGACGGCGCTGATCCGACTGCCTTTGCTCTGCTCGCGTTCGGTGGCGCCGGCCCGCTTCACGCCTGCGACATTGCGGAGCGCCTGGGAATGCCCACCGTTATTGTTCCGGCGGAAGCGGGTCTCCTCAGCGCCTACGGTCTCGATCAGGCAAATGTGGAAAGGTTCGTGGAACGCCAGATCAACCTGACAGTCGACGATCCGGCTTTGGATAGCATCTTCCAAGAGGCCGACACCGGGGCAGAGCAACTGCTTCACGAAAGCGGCTTCGAAGGCACCGTGGAGCGTCGCATCATCGAGGCCAGGCTCTCCGGTCAGGACAGCACCCTTACTTTTGACCTGAATTCTACTGACAAAATCACCGAAACGTTTCACGAAAACTACGGGAACACTTTCGGCTACTCTCCGCCCCGCGAACGCGAGGTGGAAATCGTCAGTTACCGGGCGATCGCTTCGACACCCCGGACCCAACCCTGTTCACCTGGCAACCCAACAGGGTTCAGTGCCGGACCTGACACTGTCACATCAGAGAAATTCCTGGATCGAAATTCCCTTACCGAACAGCAAAGTATTTCCGGACCGGTAACGATCCAGGATCCCTTTTCCACCTTTCACCTCAAATCCGGATGGGTGACAACGGTCGCAACCGACGGATCGCTGGTCGCGAAACGGGTGGAAAAAGAAACCGGGCGGGCAAAACGGCCGGTCGAGATCGAGCGGGAATTATTCCGCCACCGGTTTGACCACCTTGTCGAGGAAATGGGCACCATGTTGCAACGGTCCGCCATTTCGACAAACGTGAAGGAGCGCGCCGATTTCTCCTGTGCGCTGCTCGACGGCGACGGTGAGTTAATCACAAGCGCTCCGCATATTCCGGTTCATCTCGGCGCACTGGGTATGTGTGTCAGGATGGTTCGGGATAAAATCGATTTCAAGCGTGGAGACACCGTCGTAACAAATCACCCTGCCGTCGGCGGTTCCCACCTGCCCGATGTGACCTTGATCACACCGGTATTTTCCGATGGGGACAAACCCGTCGCCTACATCGCCAACCGGGCTCATCACGCGGAAATCGGCGGTATCACTCCGGGCTCAATGCCGCCGGGGGCAAAGTCACTTGCAGAAGAGGGAGTTGTCATTCCCCCCACTCTCCTCATCGACGGAGGACAGGACCGGTTTTCTGAAATAGAGGAAACCCTGACAAAGGCACCTTTTCCAACCCGTAATGTAAGTGACAACCTCGCCGACCTGAACGCTCAACTGGCATCCAATCGCAGAGGCCTTTCGCTGCTGGAAAGTCTGATTGCAGAACACGGATGCAATATCGTCTGCGATCACATGCGCTCTCTGAAAACGCAGAGCCTCGATGCTCTGAACAATCACATCGACACGATCGGATTCCAAAACGGAGAAGCCACTGAACAACTGGATGACGGCACGCCGATCTCGGTGCGCATCGAACGGGGATCGGAAAAACTCCTCATCGATTTCACGGGAACAGCGGAGAGCCACCCATCGAATCTTCACGCGACGCCAGCGATCGTGCAGAGTGCGATTCTCTACGTTCTCCGGCTCTGGACACAGAGCGAAGTTCCCCTGAACGAAGGAATGCTGGAGTCGGTCGAAATCGTATTGCCCACCTGTTTTCTACATCCCGCTTTCTCCGAAGACCCCAACGAATCCCCTGCCGTTGTGGGCGGGAATGTGGAGACGAGCCAGCGGGTTGTCGACTGCCTGATTCGTGCTCTCGGTATTCAGGCCGGCTCGCAGGGGACGATGAACAATTTTCTCTTCGGCGACGAATCCTTCGGCTACTACGAGACGATCTGTGGCGGATCAGGGGCAGGCGAAGGCTACGACGGCACTTCCGGTATTCACACTCACATGACGAACACCGCAATCACCGATCCGGAGATTCTGGAAAGCCGCTATCCGGTCCGACTGCGTGAGTTTTCGATCCGACACGGATCAGGCGGAGCCGGCAAGTGGAGAGGTGGTGACGGCGTCGTCCGCGAGCTCGAGTTTCTCGCCCCTCTGCAGATTTCTCTCCTGACACAGCACCGGAAAGAAAAGCCTTTCGGAATCGACGGCGGAAGCCCCGGCAAATGTGGGAGGCAGTTTCTCAACGGCAAAGAACTGCCCGGCATCACAAGTTTCGAAGCAAAAGCCGGAGACATTCTCCGCATCGAAACGCCCGGGGGCGGCGGGAGCGGGGCGGTACTTCGCACCAAAGTTGAATGTTGAACTTTCAACGCTGAATTTAGAAGGCTTGAAGTTGATCTTTGAAAGGCGGCATTCGTCGCTGTATCGTGCTCCATGCCGATTTCCCTTTTGCCCAACAATGATCGTCGCGCTTTTCTTCTCACCGCCACTCTCACTGGCGTCGCCGCTGCGACTGGAACAGCATTTGGTAAAGAAGATCCCTGGTTCGCTCTGATGGCTGATACCCACGTGGATGCCGATCCGAAAAAGGAAGCTCGCGGAGTGATCATGGCAGAGAACCTGGAACGGGCCGTGCGCGAAATCCTCGATGAAGCGAAATCCAGCGGGCTTCCGGAGTTTTCGCTCATCAATGGTGACTGCGCTTACCTCAAGGGGCTGAAACCCGATTACGAGACTCTTCGCCCCCGCATTCAACCTCTGCTTGATGCAGGAATCCCCGTTCATCTGACAATGGGAAATCATGATGACCGGGGGCCTTTTTACGACCTCTTTCCCGAAGCCCGAAACCCTGACACCGATACTGCAGTTGGAAAGCACCTCACCGTAATCGAATCACAAAAGGCAAACTGGTTTCTGATCGACACCCTCCAGATCGTTGACAATGTCACGGGTGAACTGGGCGAAAAGCAACGTGAATGGTTGGCGGCAGAACTGGATAAACGGTCAGGCAAACCAGCGATTATCGTAGGACATCACTACCCGCAGTATCTGCCTGAGGGCTCTGATGCACGAGTCACCGGCCTCGCCGACACGGTCGAGTTCATGGACTTGCTCCTATCAAAACCCTGGGTGAAAGCCTACGTCTACGGACACTCTCACAACTACGGATTCAAAGAGGCAAGCGGAGGGATTCACCTAATCAATCAGCCCCCGGTTTCGTATCTCTTCAGTGAAGATCGACCCAATGGATGGCTCAAGGCGAACCTTTCTGGAGATGGAATGGCTGTAACGTTGCGAGCCTTTGATGCGCAGCATCCTGAGAACGGTGCAGCAACAAACCTGCCTTGGAAACGGTAGCGGTGCTGCGCACCGAACGTTGAACGCTCGACTTTGAACTTTCAACGTTCAGAGATAACTGCTTCGACGTTGAACGTTCAAAGTTGAATGTTGAACGTTCGCCAGCTCGCTGGCGCTACACTTCCCAACCCTGACGATATTCGGGGCGTCCCCAGAGTTTCTGCGCCTCGGGATTGTCGACAAGCTTCCCGGTTTTCGGATCCACGTCGACCGCCCCGCTGGTGCGGTAGGCCATGTTGCCGAGGTGGCAAAGCATCGCGCTGATCTGTCCTTCGGAAATGGGAAGATTCAATTTTTCCCCTTCCCTGACGGAATTCGCGAAGTTGGTAAAGTGCGGAATGTCGCTGGGACCCTCCGTATTTTTCCGGATCTCCTTTCCGGCAATATCGTAGACCGTGTAGTTCGCGTGGGAGAAATCCATTTTTCCTCCGTCCCCATACACCGTCACGAAGCTTTGTTTCTCAGGCTTGCGACGATGGCAGGAACTCGCCTCCCAACTGATTCCGACATCACCGTAGTCGTAGACGGCTGTCGTTGTGTCAGGTGTTTCCTGATCGTCGTCATGGTGATAACGCCCACCGAGACAAGTAATGCGCTCCGGGTAGGCAACATCCATTGCCCAGCGCGCCACATCGAGAGCGTGCACGCCGTTATTGGCCAGTTCACCACCGCCGTAGAGCCAGTGAAAGTGCCAGTTGTAGTGGACCAGATTATCCTTGAAGGGCGCTTCGGGTACCGGTCCCTGCCACATCGTCCAGTCGAGCTCGGCGGGAGGATCGGTGATCTTTCCTTTCCCGATCGAAGGTCGCGTGCTGCTATACCAACACCGGGCGTAACGGAGATCACCGATGACTCCTTCGCGAAGCTTCTGAACCGCTTCGATCATGGCAGGATACGAGCGGCGCTGGGCTCCCATCTGGACCTGACGATTGGTTTCCTTCGCCACCTTTACCAAAGTCATTGCCTCGTGCGCATCGTAGCTTCCCGGCTTTTCCACATAAACGTGCTTGCCGGCTTTGCACGCCGCAATGGCGGCCGGGGTATGCCAGAAATTCGGGGTCGCGATGGACACGGCATCAATGTTTGGATCATCGAGAATGCGGCGGAAGTCGGTCACGGTTTCCGGCGTTCCCTGATTCTTGTCGGCCATCTGCTTTGCGGCAGACGCGAGCCGGTTTTCATCAACGTCGCAAAGGTAGGCGACCTCCGCATTGGGAACATCCTGATAGCCCTTGATGTGGCCCCTTCCGCGACCGAGTCCCATCACACCAACCCGGAATCTTTCATTGGCACCCTTTGCCTGGCCGAGCAGTAAATTGGGAGCGGCGGCGATGCCGGCTCCGACGGCGGTGGAAGTTTTGAGAAAGCGGCGACGGGAATTTTCTTTTTGTTCCATGTCGTGAGAATACGGCCTCGTCTCGCAATCCGGCAAAATGCAATCCAGACGCATCTGCGGCCACCACGGGCAAAAATATTTGCAATCACCACAGTCCCGCTATACGTGCGCGGCGAATGAAACTCTGGAAAGCCATCGCCTTCCTGTGCCTGGTCTGGGCGGCAATCTATCTACCGATGCTTGGCTCACAGGAATTGAGAGGCGAGGAGGCGCGGCGCATTCTCCCGGCTCAGGAAATGCTGGAATCCGGCGACTGGATTGTCCCGCGCATCGCAGGTGAAGTGTATTCCAACAAGCCGCCATTGATCAACTGGGCCATCGCCGCATCGTTTTTCCTGACCGGCTCACAGAGCGAGTTTGCCGCCCGTCTTCCCTCGGTTCTTTCGGTTCTCTTTCTGGCCGTCTCCGGTTTACTCTTTCTCCGTTCGTTTCTCGGAACTCCGCAGGCCACCGCAGTGGGGCTTGTCCTTCTCTCATCGATCGCCATGATCGACAAATGCCGGATGGCGGAGATCGAGTCCCTCTACATCGCCTTGTTCGGGATCGCCTGTTTCTG
Organism: Verrucomicrobiales bacterium; assembly: GCA_022361255.1. Lineage (GTDB taxonomy): Bacteria > Verrucomicrobiota > Verrucomicrobiia > Verrucomicrobiales > DEV007 > Arctic95D-9. Next base: position 6,610 of record JAKSBG010000215.1, on the reverse strand, counting down.
CTGGATCAATTGTTGGGCATCAAAGAAATCAGCCTGGCTGGTCTGGACCGTTCCCTATGTTTTTCTCGGACTCGGCTGGCTCGCCAAGGGCCCGGTTCACCTGCTCTTCTGGATCCTTTTTGTCGTCAGCATTCTTTCCTGTTCACGAAGATGGAGAGACATGCTGCACCCTGCCCACCTTTTCGGCATCGCTATTATGGCACTCCTTTTCCTTCCCTGGATGAATGCCAACCTTGCCGCCGTCGGGGCACCTGACCAGGCCGTCGGCACATGGAAAGAACAACTCGCCATGAGATTTGAATTTGAGGGAGTGAATTTCTCAGAATGGGCGCTGAGACCTCTCGAAATTCTCGGAAATCTTCTTCCCTGGAGCATCCCACTCGTATTCGCATGGATGCAAATTCGACGCGGTAATACGATACCGGAGAATCGCAACGGGGACGATAGGTTTGGCGCCGTCATTCGCGGATGCCTGATCGCTTTCGCTCTTTCCTGTCTCGTCATTTGCCTTCTTCCGGCAGGACGCCCCCGATACGTAATGCCGGCCTTTCCGGTGGCGGCTCTGGCAACGGTAGGACTTTACTTTCAGGTTTCCCCGAACTGGCGCGCCCGCTATGCAAAGTGGACACGAGTCAGCTTTTTCCTCCTCGTCCCGCTTATTATGATTTTTCTCGTCGGATCGAGCATCCGCGCTGCGCAGGAAAATTTGGAGCTTCAGTGGATCTTCGTGATTACCGGCTTTCTCATTCTTTCCGGACTGCTGATCCACGTCTCGAAGCAGAAAGAACTTCGTCACTTGTTTTTTGTTACCTCACTCTTTCTCGCCACCGGCACCATGTCCGTGATTACTGCGGTGCTCCCGTTTCAAAGAGAGCACCGGTCCATGGAGGAAACTGCCAACTCCCTCGCCACCCTGGCAAAGACAGAAAATCGAACTCTCGTCATCTACGCGGACGAAAGCTTTCGTGAAGGATACACCAAAGAGCTCCGCCTGATCTACTACCTGGACACGGAAGGAATAGCTATCGGAGAAAACGGAACCTTCCCCGAAGGGCCGCTGCTGGTCGCGGGACGACCGAAGTTTGAGAAGCCGATTCGCAGGTCTCAACTGTCCGGTCGAAAGCCCGGGGAACGCAGCAGTATCAATATCGACGGGCGCCAGCTCTCCCTTCTTGAAATAGATTAGGGTTAGGCCATCCACCGAACAGGGTCAGTCCGGCGACCTGACAGGGTTTACTTCTCTTCGTGATAGATCTCCTGGAAAACTCCACCTCCTACGAGCTTTTCCCCTTCGTAGAACCCACAGATCTGGCCGGGAGTCAGGGCGCGGATCGGTTTTTCAAAAGTCAGAACAACACTGCCATCATCCTGAAATTCGGGATCCACCGGAACGGCTTCGGAGCGATAGCGAGGCTGCGCTGACAGCTTGCCAATTTTCTCCAGCGGAAGATTTGTCACGGACAAACTGCCAACCCGGCACCGCGTTGCATACAGCTTCGGGGCATCCGGCTCATCAAAGGCAACCACAAGCGCGTTTTGCTCAGGTCGCTTTTCCACGACGACGTATGCTTTTCCAAAGGTATTGGAAGGAACGCCGAGTCCCTTTCTCTGGCCGAGCGTGTAGAGGTGAAGTCCGCGGTGCTTTCCCACTTCCGTGCCGTCCGGTGTGATGATAGGTCCCGGAGAATCATCAATGTAGTGCCCGAGGAAATCGGACATCTTAATGTCACCGATAAAACAGATCCCCTGGCTGTCTTTTTTCTGCGCAACCGGGACACCAAGCCTCTCCGCCTCTGCGCGAACTTCGGGTTTGGGCAGGTGACCTATCGGAAACATCGCCTCCCGTATCTGCCATTGCTCTAACAAAGCGAGAAAATATGTTTGATCTTTCCCTTTCGCCCCACGAAAAATATCCACCGTTCCGTTTTCATCCCGCTGAATTTGCGCATAGTGCCCGGTGGCAACGAATTCGAATTCCTGAGCAAGAGCAAACTCACGGAAGATGCCGAATTTCATCTCGCGATTGCACATCACATCCGGATTGGGGGTGACCCCCTCGCGATACCCTTTCAACAGATACTCGACGACACGGTCCCGATATTCATCAGTCAGGCTGAGAATACGAAACTCGATCCCGAGGTAGTCACAGACCGCGCGAGCATCGATGATGTCCTGCTCCCAGGGGCAGTCTCCGGGGAGGCCTTCCTCGTTGGTCCAGTTTTTCATGTAGGCGCCGACGACCTCATGCCCCTGCTCTAACAGAAGGCCGGCCGCGACTGAGGAATCAACTCCTCCTGACATTGCTGCAAGAATGCGTGCCATAGGTGCTTTGTCAGGCTGCTTCGGTTGACTCCCGACCGGTCGCAAGATGCATGACCGCTTCCTCACTCAGTTCCCCGCGCTGCAGCTCGCCGGTGATCCGCCCTTCGTGCATGACGAGAGCCCGGTCTGACATTCCGAGGATTTCCTCCATCTCGCTGGAAACGAAAAGAATGGCGACGCCACTTTCCGCCAACTCTTCCATCAGGGCATAGATTTCCTGCTTTGCCCCGATATCAATCCCCCGCGTCGGCTCGTCGAGAAGAAGAACTTTCGGGCGCATCGCCAGCCATTTTCCCAACACGACCTTTTGCTGATTCCCTCCGGAAAGAAAACGGACGATCTGTCGATCCGACGGAGTCTTGATCCGCATTTTTTCCATCATTTCAGCAGAAATCTCTTTCTCAGCTCCGAAATTGAGAAACCCGCTTTTCTGGTCCCGCTTCAGAGCCGCCAGGCTGATATTGTCCCCCACGGCCATATCGATAATAAGCCCCTGCTGTTTCCTGTCCTCGGGAACAAGTGCCAGGCCGGCCGCAATCGCTTCTCTCGGGTTCCGTGAGGAACAAGGCTTCCCGCCAACGCTAACGCTCCCACCGACCGATGGAGCAACACCAAAAAGCGTCTCCAGCAGTTCGGTTCGGCCTGCGCCAACCAGACCTGCGAGACCGACGATTTCACCGGCCCGCAACTCAAAGCTGATCTCATGCCCCGGGTGAACGGGCGTGCGTATCCGGTCAACTGACAAAACCAATTCACCCGGACCCTGCGGATTGTGAGCGTAGAATTGGGAGAGCTCGCGCCCGACCATGAGGCTGACCATGGCATCATGTTCGATTTCGTCTTTTGCGAGCGACCCCGCATTTTCACCGTCGCGAAGCACGACAACGCGGTCAGCCAACTCGACCACCTCGGCAAGCCGGTGGGAAATGTAAACGATACCAACCCCGCGACTCCGCAAGTCTTTCACCACTTCGAAAAGGCGCTCCGTCTCGCGTGCCGAAAGGCTCGATGTCGGTTCATCCATGATCAGGATTTTGGCATCGACCGAAAGGGCCTTGGCGATTTCAACCAACTGCTGTTTCCCGATGGTGAGATCCCCGAGCAGGGTCTCCGGGGACACATCGAGTCCTACTTTTTCGAGAAACTCACGCGACTGACGCATCATTTCCTTTTCATCAATCAGGCCTGCCTTCTTTGGCTCGCGCCCGAGAAAAATGTTCGCACCCACGCTGAGATTTGACGCGAGGTTCAACTCCTGATGAATCAGGGCAATGCCATGATCGAGCCCTTCCTGGACAGACTGGATCTGGACGCGTTTTCCCTCCACTTTCATCTCACCGGAGTCGGCGGGCTGAACCCCGGCGAGAATTTTCATCAGAGTGCTTTTTCCCGCTCCATTTTCCCCGAGCAGGGCCACGACCTCGCCCTCGCGTACCGCGAGATCAACTTCGTGCAGTGCGCGAACACCGGGAAAGGATTTACAAATTCCGGATACTTCCAGCCAGGCTGTCATTCGGGAATCTAGGCACGCACTCCCGATACGGCCAAGGAATTTCTCATTCAAACTGGAAATGTTCAAAAGAACAAAGTAATACTGTCCTGTGCCGACATCCAACCGGATCATCCTTCCCTCCCGATACTATCTCGACCACTTCAACGAGATGATCGAATTCGTGTGCGAGCACTACGATAACGTTTTGGACCCGCCGCACCGGAAATTCCTGAACGACTTTGCAAAACTCAGCGTCGACGCCCGTTGCTACTACGTCCGACTTGTGAACCGGAAAGGGCGTGTATTCCGCCGCGACGCCCTGCGCTACGATGAAATTCCGGATCCCGATTCCGCAGCTGCAGAATTGACGGAGAAACACTTTGTCCGACCTCCAAGCCATGACGATCATAAGGATCTGCTCATCCTGCAAACCCGACCCACGCTTGTAGAATGGATCCGTGAAAACCGGGAGGTCGGGGAGCCCCCTAAAATCAATTCGGCAAAAAAGCGGGACCTCGTCAGCTGGTCGACAGAGCACCTCGCTTTCGAATCCTGCTTTCCCCCTGAATCGCTTTCCAACTATATTGTTCAGGAGCGCATCGACGAGATCGAATATCTTTTTTATCTCTACTTCGGAAAGCTCCGCGACGGCTTGACGCCTTTTGCCCTCCGTGATCTCGGCGTCGTGAAAACCACTTCTTTCCGCGATGACTTTCAGGCTCGTTTTGATAACAGGAAAACCGCGCTCGTCTCCTTTCATTACGAAAAGTGCGCCCGTGAGCTGCGCAATCTCGACGACGCTTCCGCTGACCGGTTGATTTCTGCCTGTTCCTCGTGGCCTGAGGCAGTGGATCTCGAAACGACCGCTCTCCGCGCACACATTCTCAATAAACTAGGCCGGTTTCTCGAAAGGCGCGGATCGGTGGATGAGGCACTTCGCATCTACCGGATGACCGATCAGTTCCCCGCTTCAGAAAGAGTCATCCGTCTGCTCTATCAGCTCGGCCGGAAAGACGAAGCCCGTGATTTGCTGGAAAAAACGATCGCGGATCCCTCCTGTGATGAGGAGCTGATATTCGCCGAGGATTTCTACGAAAGAAAATTCGGTTCGCGGCGGGTCGGCAGGCTTACTGAAATTCTGCGGGGAGCACGCATCGTGCATCTCGACGAATCAGGACGGGGAGCTCCCGAGGCAGCCGTCGTCCATGATTTTTCTCGAAATGGCATCATCGCGTTTCACACGGAGAACGCGGTCTGGCAGATGCTTTTCGGTATTCTCTTCTGGGACATTCTGTTCGGAAAGGACAGCGCTCCGCTCCACAACAGCTTTGAATTGCGCCCGGAAGGACTCAGCTCCGGCAAGTTCTTCGAACAAAACCGCTCCGCTATCGAAGAAAGACTCGAACTCCTCGATAATCCCGGGGTGGCGCTGGGGCAACTGCAGAAAACCTGGACGGAGCACGAAGGAACCGCGAACGGGCTGCTGGCGTGGTATCCCGACGTTTTCGCAACGGTAGAGGAGCTCGTCCGGCGATCTCCCGCCGGAGCCCTTCGCGGAATTCTTATCGAGATGGCGGCCAGCCACCGAACCAACCGGAGCGGGTTTCCTGATCTCATGATTCTCGAAGAAGAAGGGGTCCGCTTTGCCGAAGTGAAAACGGCCGGGGACAAACTGCAGCGACACCAGCTTGCGCAGCTGGAACGCCTCCGGAGATTTGGCTACTCCGTGGAAGTCATCCGCGCGGAATGGACTGTCGATCCGGAACAGGAATACGTCGTGGTCGATGTCGAGACAACGGGCGGAAATGCAAAATGGAACCGGGTAACGGAAATCGGAGCCGTGAAAGTTCGCGGAGGAAAAGTCATTGAGGAATGGACGACCCTGCTCAATCCGGGACGCCCCATCCCGAAGAGAATTGTCGAGCTCACCGGCATTACCGACGAGATGGTGAAAGACGCACCGCTTTTCGCCGACATTGCGGATGAGTTCCGGGAATTTCTTGGCAACGCCGTTTTCGTCGCCCACCGCGCCTCCTTCGACCACGGATTTCTTCGAGCCGAATTTCAGCGAATCGAACAGGACCTGCGCTGCCCCGTCATGTGCACCGTTGTCGCGATGAGACGATATTTTCCCGGCCTTTCCTCCTATGGACTTGCCGCCCTCTGCCGGGAGTTCGATATTGGTCTCGACAATCACCACCGCGCACTGGCCGATGCGCGGGCTACGGCCGATTTGCTACTCGAGATTAACACTCGCAGACTGGCAGAAGCCCGGAAAACAAGGTAATCCGAATACACTCATCCGGTATGCGCCTGAATCAGGTTCCACAAAACGTTCTGGAAACAATCTCCTCAGCAGACGGTGCCGCCTCATAATCTATCTCCGCGTCACATTCATCGAATGGTTTCGTAACCCGCTCCAGGAGCTGATGGAAAGGCGACAAATCTCCATTCGAAGTCGCTGTCCGAATCACTTCTTCAATACGGTGGTTCCGCGGTATGACAACCGGATTGACCTTCGCCATGCCACTGTGATTCGGGGTTCCGTTCGTTAACTCCTTCCAGGTTTGAAGCCATTCTCCGGCGAGCTCCCTGTTATTAAATTCCCCGGCGAATTTCTCTTCCGCATCCTCGCCGCCCGCAATCTGAGTGAGAAAACGAAAGAACCTGGTAAAGTCGACTGATTCTGCGGCAAGCAATTCCAACGTCGTGTCGACCAGTTTCTCTCCCGGCTCCCCTTTAATTTCAGTCCCCAGTTTCTTCTGCATTTTATCGTAAAAAGAAGTTCGAAATCTT
>JAKSBG010000185.1 GCA_022361255.1 Verrucomicrobiales bacterium | reverse complement strand
TTTGCGAAAGGCGGTTCAGAACCGTCTCGGGCGGTTGCATCGAAAAGTCGTGCCGGTTGCGGGTGCGCTCATATGTTCCTTCGCTCCCCAGAAAGGGGCGGGCGATGACCCGTCCGATGCGCTCCCGGTCGGCAATTTCCCGGCACGCTTCGCAAATTTCATAGAGCCGATCGACCGGGATGATTTCTTCGTGTGCCGCAATCTGGAGCACGGAATCGGCGCTGGTATAGAGAATGGGGTTTCCCGTTGCGACGTGTTGATCGCCCAGCTCTTCGAGGATGACGGTGCCCGATTGAGCGTAGTTGCCGATGAATGTCACTCCGGCAGCCTCTTCACAGGCCTCGACGAGGGCGGCGGGGAAGGACTCAAATGTGGCGAAAGGTTCGGATAGTGGTGCACCCGCTATCTCCCAGTGACCGGTCGTGGTGTCTTTTCCTGCGGACTGTTCGACGAGGGAGCCGACCGACCAGATCGGATCAGCAGAGGGGAGCTTTCGGCCTGCCGCAATCGCTTCTGCGGTAGTGAGTCCGCAGGAGTCGAGGTGGGGGACTTTAAAATTTGAAACCGCTTCGCGAATGTGCCCGACAGTATTTGCTCCTTCGTCACCAAATTCAGCAGCATCAGGCGCGTGACCGATGCCGACTGAATCGAGAACAATGAGAAACGCGCGCCGGGGCATGGTGAGATGCGTTACACGCCCATGGGGTGCCAGGCCGTTTTCGTTTCGACGGAATCCAGAATACGGTAGGGACTGGCGGCCTCATCGCCGAACCAGTCCTCCGCTTTCCGGAAGGAATGGTCGTGGACGCGCTTGAGGTTTTTTGCGGAACCTTCCTGCAGAGAGGTCAGTGCGGATTTTTTACCCGATCCGTAAATAATCCCATTCACGTCCATGTGTCCGGAAATCCAGGGGACCAGTTCGTCGCGCCGGCCCGTGAGGATATTTACGACGCCTCCGGGAAGATCACTGGTCGCGAGGGCTTCAGACAGAGCGAGAGCGGGGAGAGGGACCGTCTCCGATGCAATCGCGACGCAGGTATTCCCGGAAAGAATGATCTGACCAATCAGGCTGACAAGTCCGAGCAAGCCGGGTTCGTCGGGTGCGAGGGCAACGACAACGCCGCTGGGATCGGGGGTGGAGAAATTGAAGTGGGAAGTGGCCACAGGGTTTACGGAACTGAATATCTGGCCGTATTTATCGGTCCAGCCCGCGAAGTGAACGAGACGGTCGATCGAGGCTTCGACTTCTTTTTTTGCCTGTGCGGGAGTTGCCGGGGTGCTTTGGGAAATCTCCGAGGCAAAGCTGTCGGCGCGGCTTTCGATCATTTCAGCGGCCCGGTAGAGAATCTGACCGCGAAGGTAGGCGGTAGCATTTCGCCATCCGGGAAAAGCCGAGCGCGCCGCGACGACCGCATCCCGGAAATCTTTCCGCGATGCATGGCAGTAGTGGGCAAGGTGGGTGCCGTCGTTCGGGTTCGTCGCAGTCATATATCTTCCGCTCTCGGTTCGGGGAAACTTCCCGCCGATGAAGAGCTTGTAGGTTTTCAGGACAGAGAGTCGCTGGTTTGGCATGTCGCAACGGTAGAAGAAATTTGTGGGGCTGAACAGTCCCGAAACCGGAAATTTCGTTGGGCGCGGAAAAAAGTTCGTGGTCATTGCGGAGGCATTATGATTTCATGAGGTCGTGGAAAACGAACCTTCGAAGAAAACGGAAACGGTTGCGATGGGCCTCGCGACGGGCTGGGTGCTGCTGCGCCACCGCCCTTACCGGCGGAATCTGCTCTTTATCAGCACTCTCCTGACGCTGGTAGCAGTGTTTATCGGGGTGGCTCCGCTGGGGCCTTTTCTCGCGACCCGCCCGGTCGGTTTTGCTCTTTTCTGGATCGGAGTATTCCTGATGGCGTCCTTTGTTCTGCTGCTCGCGATCTACGATCTCATCCGGATCCGGCAGGATCACAAGCGTCGCATGGAAGAGCTGGAAAATGAACTGGCGGAAGCGGCCGAGGAGGCAAGGCAGTTGGCCGGGGAAGTAAAGCGGGAGGACGCCGGGAAATAAAAAACAGCTGCCGCACTTCCTGCTTGTGAAGCACAGGGGAATCGAATGAAAACGATTCTACAGCTTGGAAAAGGCGACTTCCGGCATGATTGTGGGGCGTAGACTTTTACGTAATGCAAATCAACGCCTGGTTTCTTTTTATCACTCTTGCGCTCTTCCTTTTCTGGAAGCTCGATCTGTTTTCGACTCTGCTGAACCTCAAGGCGCTCAGTCCCGATATTCCGGATGCGTTCCGTGAGTTTGTCGATGAGGAGGCGTACGAGCAGTCTCAGGAATATACGAAAGAGAAATCCATTCTCGGCATCGTTTCCGGTGTTGTTTCGTTGCTGGTATTGTTCGCCTTTTGGTGGTTGGGTGGATTTGGATGGCTCGACAATGTGGTGCGTGGCTGGAATCAGGGGCCGGTTGTGACCGGACTCCTGTTCGTGGGAATTCTCCTGATTGCCCAGCAGATTCTTTCCGTTCCGTTCGACCTCTATGGAACGTTTGTCTTGGAGGAAAAATTCGGATTCAACCGTATGACATTCGGCACGTGGATGCTCGACCGGGTCAAAGGAGGGATTCTCGGGATTTTGATAGGGGCGCCCCTGCTCGCAGCCCTGCTGTGGCTGTTTCAGGCGGTGCCGATGGCATGGCTCTGGGGTTGGCTGCTGGTAACCGGGTTTTCGCTCGCGCTCACCTACGTGGCGCCGACCTGGATCATGCCGCTTTTTAACAAATTTGAACCTCTCAAGGACGGGGAACTGAAAACGGAGATTCACGCCATGGCGGAGAAGTGCGAGTTCCCGCTGAAGGAAGTAACCGTGATGGACGGCTCAAAGCGTTCCGCGAAATCGAACGCGTTTTTCACCGGTTTAGGCGATAACAAGCGAATTGCTCTCTTTGACACGCTGATCGAAAACCACACGGTTCCCGAGCTGGTCGGCGTTCTTGCTCACGAGATCGGGCATTTCAAAAAGCGGCACATCATCAAATCTCTCGTCATCGGTATTCTCACGACCGGTGCGATGTTTTTCCTGCTCGGTTTGATGATGGAGAATCGTGCCCTTTTTGATGCGTTTGGAGTGGAAAAGACCAGTATCTATGTGAGTCTGGTTCTCTTCGGATTGGTTATTTCCCCAGTGAATGAAATCCTCTCTGTCGCCGGGAACTGGATGAGCCGAAAGCACGAATTTGAAGCCGATGCCTACGCTGCAGAGGTTACGGGGGACCCCGAAGCCATGGCCAACGCGCTGCGCAAATTGAGCAAAGACAACCTCAGCAATCTCACGCCGCACCCGTTTTACGTGTTTCTAAACTACACCCATCCCCCGGTCGTTGAGCGGGTGAGGGCACTGGGGGTGGACTAGAGACTTCTTTTCTCCCTCTTGCTCAGGATTCGATGGGCGAGGGATTCCGGGGAAAAGAAACGGATCGAGGAAACAGGAAAAGAGTTCTCAATAAACATCCCGCTGGTAGCGGTGTTCGTCCTTGAGTTTCTTCAGATACGCTGTCGCGCCTTCGTCATCCATTCCACCAAATTTCCGGATGGATTCGAGAAGCGCTTTCTCGACGTCGGGCGCCATGTATTGCGCGTCGCCGCAGACGTAGAAATGCGCTCCGTTTTCGAGCCACTTCCACAATTCCTCCCCGTTTTCACGAAGTCGGTCCTGAACGTAGATCTTGTGCTCCTGGTCACGGGACCAGGCGAGGTCGATGCGGGTGAGAACACCGCTTTTTTGCATCGCTTCGAACTCGTCCTTGTAAAAATAATCGGTGTCCTCGTGCGGATTCCCGAACAGCAGCCAGTTGCGACCGGTCGCCTCGGTGACTTCCCGCTCCTCGAGAAAAGCGCGGAAGGGAGCGATCCCGGTTCCGGGGCCGACCATGATGATGTCTTTGGACAAATCCTCCGGCAGCTTGAAGTGCTTCGTTGGCTGCATGAAAACGCGAACGGTTTCGCCTTCCGTCATGCCTTCACAGAGAAAGGTCGAGGCAACCCCTTTGCGAACGCGACCTTTCGTTTCGTAGGTGACTTTCGCTACCGTGAGATGAACTTCGCCGGGATGCTTTTTCGGGCTGGATGCGATGGAGTAAAGCCTCGGAGTGAGGCGGCGTAGCATGTCGACGAAATCCTGACCGCTCTTGAAATCGGCAGGGAAATCATACAACAGATCAATGATCTCAATCCCGTCGAGAATTTTTGCCACTTCATCATCATCCTCGATGACAGCATGAAGAAAGGGGTGGCAGGTCAGCGGTGCCCACTTCTTGAGGATCGCTTTCGTTACGGTGCGGATGTCGTAACATTCCAGCAGTGCGTCGCGCAGAGGAAGCTTTCGCTTATCCTTTGTTTCCACCGATACCGAGGTATTGAAGGGAAGGGCGGTGAGAATTTCATCCACCAGATCGGCGTCGTTGAGCGGGTATGTCGCAACGGCATCGCCGACTTCGTATTCGAGCCCGGATCCCGTCAGGTCGAATTCGAGATGACGGGTGTCGCGAGGGGAGGGATCGAGGTTGAGGCGGTAGCGATGCTTGAGAGCCGAAGGAAAGGGGTTCTTTTTACCGAAGGGAAGGTCTTCGGTCGATTCGACTTCCGAAGCCCCCCCGCCGGAAACGGTGGTGATAAAGGCGTCCTGCCCGATTTCGTCGAGTTTCGAGACCACGACGCGAAACCATTCTTCGGCCGGTTCCTCGTAATCGACATCGCAATCAACGCGCGGGGCGATGCGCTCGGCTCCCAGCTCTTCGAGCCGGGCGTCAACGAGTTTGCCCATTTCACAGAAATCCGCGTAGTTGGTGTCGCCGAGGGCGAGAACGGAGAAGCGTGTGTTGGGAAGTTTCGGGTGGTCGTCGGATTTGAGTTTTTCCCAGAATTCGACAGCGGTGTCGGGCGGGTCGCCTTCGCCCCAGGTGCTGATCGCAACGAGGATGAGAGGCTCCTGGGTCAGATCGAGCGTGCCGTGGTCTTCGGTGCTGATGGCTTCTGCAGCCCAGCCCTGACCGTTCATGACCTCAGCGTAGCCTTCCGCTACCGCCTGTGCGTTTCCGCTTTGACTGCCGTGAAGCAGGAGGGCACGAGGCTTCCCTGCTGCGTTGCCGTTGGTAGGTGCGTTGCCGCCTAAACCTTTGACCAATTCAGAGAGATAGGTCTTCAACCAGGCACGCTGCTCGGAGTTGAAAGGAGCGTCGTCAGGAATGTCCGGGATCGATTTTGCCATAGTGGGGAGGGAGTTTTAGCACAGGAATTGATTTCTGCAATCACCGGCCTCTGCTCCACAAGCAGGAACCGCGCCTTTTCGGGGAAAAACAGCGGTAGAATGCGGCTGATGGATGCGACGATGGGATTTTCTGTTGTAAAGTTTCATGAAATCCCTTTTTCAGTAATACGGGCTTGAGGATCCAGTTGAATCGCGTTGATTAACCAGTAGGAGCAGAGTTGGAATGAAGAATGCAGTCTGGACCATTGTAGCGCTTGTGATTGGTGCGTTGTTCATCTGGAGCGGGATTGCGAAATTGAAAGACCCAATCAGCTTTGCTGACAGTGTTCGTAATTTTCGGATTGTTGGTGATCCCGTCGCACCGGCAGTAGCTCTCTTTCTGCCGTTTGTGGAGATCTTTGCAGGAGTTGCACTGATGTCGATTCGATTTGCGAAGGGAGGGGCCTTTGTAATCACTGGTTTAATGGTTGTTTTTACCCTTTTGATTGGAATATCCTGGTTTCGCGGATTGGACATTACTTGCGGTTGTTTCGGGGATAATGACATTGTGAACTACCCGGTGAAAATGACGCAGAACGTCTTCCTTCTTGTGGTCGGGTTTGCGCTGTGGTTGAAATTTGAAATGAAAGGCGAAAGGCCGATTTCGGAGTCTGACAGCGCGGCCGCGTAGATTTGTTTTTGCTTGTCGATGCGGAGTGATTTCTGCTTCGATAGGGTATGCAGAGAGTCCGGGTTATTGGTATTTCACTCCTCGTCGGCCTGATTAGCGAAGCGCGAGGGTCAACCTCGCAGAAACTGCAGTCCATTCTCATTCCCAGCATGGAGGTGGTTGAGGCCCCCATTGAGGATGTGGCAAAATTTTTGCAGTCGAAAAGCGCGGAATTGGATGTAAGCGGAATTGGGGTCAACATCATCATTGATGCGAGTCCGGAAACTCTCGAAAAAACGGCGACCCTGCAACTGAGACAGGTAACCCTGGGGCGGGCCATCTGGTTTCTCGCCGAAGTAGCCGGCCTCGACCTGAAAGTGGACCGGCACGCCGTAATGTTGGTGGAGCGGACCGGTAAATCAAAGCAGCGGGGGCAGCCTGAGTCGGCCCCGGAGCTGGTTTTGAAACTGAGAACGATTCAAATTCCCAGTATCGAATTTCAGGAAACGCCTTTCGATGACGCCCTGCAGTTTCTCCGGAATCTGGCAATCAAAAACGATCCCGAGCCGAATGCTGAGAAAAAGGGAATCAACATTGTGAAGATTCCGCAGCAGGGGGTCGAGGACCGGTCTGTCACCATGAGGCTGAGCGGGGTCCCGCTCGGCGAAGCAATCAAATACACTTGTGGCCTCGCCAACTACTCGGTCACGATTCAGAAAGGGGCGGTAGTCGTTTACCCCACACCGGTCCCTCGAACCGGAGACCAATAGTGGGGAGTACCGGGACTTCCTCTTCTCGAAAAAATGTCAGTATGAAGTCGCCCCTGCTCATCACCTCGCTCGTTGCTGTCTTTGCGGTCGGCTATTTCGCAGGAACCAGAGATCCGCTTCACATCTCGAAAGGGCACAGCAGGGGAACGACGGAATTTCCAGAGGGTGCAGGATCGGACCGCGCCACGACTCTGGCGGAAAGTTCCGGTGGAACAAGTGGTCTTGATGGTGCGCCTGCCGGAGGGCTGGAGGAGCAAATGGCGGAACTGATGGAGGAGCTGAAAGGCAAAGCTCCCTATGGATACTACATGGATCAGCTCGGGACGGGGAGGTTGCTGTTGCAGGCGGAGTCGATTCTGGCCCGGGCCGAGAAGGAGGAGGTCCTTGGTCTGTTGGCAGATTGGGACATGGATTCCACGATCCCTCTGCTGCCCGGGGTGGTGTTTCAACGTCTCGCACAGTTTTCCCCGGAAGAAGCCGCGGCAGTGTGGCTCGATATGCAGAAATCCGGGGCCAAAGTGGGCGGGGTTGATGGAATCATTCGGGAATGGCTGAAAGAGGACCCGGAGGCTCTCGAGGCGTGGGTTGATTCCATCACGGATGTGAAAGCGAGGGCCGCAGCTGGCCAGGCGCTGATCCTGCCTCTTGCTGATGTCGATCCGCAAAAGACTATGGCGCGGTTGGAGGACATTGACGACGCGAATCAAAAGAGGCATCTCGGGACCCTGGTTGCGAGCGCAATCGGTGCGAAAACGGCAGTGGAAGAGCTGCCGGCGGTGGCCGACGAATTTCTGCGGAAAAAAGACGGTGGATGGGAGCACCAGAACCAGCTCCAGGGCGTCATATCGTCCTGGGCGGCGCGCGATCTGGACGGGGCGATCGATTGGCTTACCTCGCAGGAGCCGGGAGCCCTGAAAGATCACATCGCCTCCAACAGTTTGAACCAGGAAATCAACAAGGATCCACAGGCCTTTGCAGAACGGCTTTCGGGAAAGTTGGAGGAGGGAAGCCCCTTTGCCAAACTTGGAGGGCAGTTGTTTCGTCAATGGATTCAGGATCCCGATGAAATCGACAACGCTCTCGCGTGGTTTCAGGAAAACGGAAAGTATCTCGAGGCCGGGCAGCCCTACTACAACTATCGAACCAACAGCATCGGAGAAGAGGACGTGATTCCCATGCTGGAAAAAATCTCCGACCTTCCGGACTATCCCGTGAAAGCGAATGTGATGAAAGGGCTGCTCTGGCAGCTCCAGCAGAATCACCCGGAAAAGACTCTGGAGTTTGCGATCGAAAACCTCCCGGCCGGCGGTGAGAATGACTCCAGCATTGCCAACATGATCAACAACTGGGCGCAGAAATCGACCGATCCGGCCGAAGCGATTCAGTGGGCGATGGACAATATGAATCCGGGCGACAGTCGCGAGATGGCAGTCCGGTTTGGTATCTCCGCCTGGGCGAGGACGGACCCGGAAGGCGCGATGGACCACGTCATGCAACTGCCGGAAGCGGAGAGACGAGATGCGCTGTGGGGTATCGCACACGAGTGGCCGAAAAAGGACGGGGAGGGTGCCTTGCGTTTCATTCGTGAAGCAAAAGACGCCGAGCAGATCAGTAGATTCACCAACTCCGCCTTCTACGAGTTTGTCAGCGTTCGCGGTGGAGTAAGAACTCTTGAAGCGGCAATGAAAATGCCACAGGGGAAAAAGCGTCAGGATGCGGTGGAAGGGACGATACGCGGGTGGGCCTACAAGGATGCCGGTGCAGCTGCAGGTGCGCTTGAGAAAATAGAGAAAGGTTTTCTACGGGACACGGCGATTGGGGCATTTTCCTCAACGGTCACCCGGACAGATCCTCGCGCCGGATTTGCCTGGGCATTGCAAATTGAGAATGAAAACCAGCGCAGACGCCGCGCCCTGTCGGCGGGTCGAAACTGGCTGTCCAGTGACCGAAAAAATGCCCGCGAATGGATTGAGAGCAGCCAATCCGTCCCCGCAGACATTCGCGAAGAATTGCTGAAGGCAAAGAAATAGGGAGACCTTTTAATTCGAAACCGCGTAGCGCTTTGAGAAAAATCGTATAGCGAGGGTGCCTCGCTCCCCGTTCATTTACGTTTCTTAACGAAATGGCGCGATTAGGTCATTTCGGGTTGCAACGATTTTTCGCCGTCAGGGTATTCTCTTTGTTAGTCCACCACAATTGCTATGAAGAAAACACCGCTCTTCGCAACCGCTCTGGTTCTCGCATTTGCGCTCTCGCCGGCCGCTCAGGCTGAGAAGAAGAAAAACAAAGGCGAGATTAACGTCAAGAAGGCCGCCGCGAAAATTGATTCGCTTGTCGAGGCCGGACTGAAGAAACACGAACTCAAACCGAACGCCGGCATTTCAGACGAGGTTTTTCTGCGGCGGGCGTATCTCGATATCGTCGGCCGGGTTCCGACAATTGAGGAAGCGGAAAATTTCCACGGTTCCACCTATCCGAGAAAAAGGGCGCAACTGATTTCCGACCTTCTCGAAAGTGACGGTCATGTCAGTCATGCCTTCAATTTCTGGGCAGACGTTCTCCGGATCAACGCCGCACTGGGAACTGGTGCCCGTCAGGCGGAGGATGCCTATCAGCTCTGGGTGAAAAATGCGCTCGAGTCGAATATGCCCTATGATGAATTTGTTCGCGAAATGGTTTCCGCGACCGGGAAGATCTGGGAAAACGGGGCGGTCGGGTATTACATCCGGGACCGGGGCATGCCGCTCGACAACATGTCCAACACCGTTCGGGTATTTCTCGGGACACGTCTGGAGTGTGCTCAGTGCCACAACCACCCATTCGATAAGTGGACACAGATGGACTACTACCACATGGCTGCATTTTCGTACGGAATGGATGCACGCCAGTACAATTCTCCGAATCGGAAAGCGCTCAGCGAATGGCAGAGGGAGGAACGTAAGAAGATTCACGAAAAGGCCGTGAAGATTGAGAAATTTCCCCAGATCACCCGCCTTTCCCAGGTGGATAAATACAAGAAGAACGAGAAGAACTGGAATCGTATGCTGGAACGCTACGGCATGAATGAAAAGCAGTTCATGGCGGCGGCAAATCGTTCGATCAAGGCCTACGAGTCATACAACCACGAGTCCCGTCAGATTCGAAATACGGTGAATGATCTCTACAATCCGCTTCGCTACGTTCAAACAGCGGAAAACGAGAAAACACTCAAGCTCCCCCATGATTACCAGTATGACGACGCCAAGCCGCATGATCCAGTGAAGCCGCGCACGATGTTCGGCGCGGAGATTGATCTCGAGAATATCGATGACAGCACGGTCAAGGCATACGCCGACTGGATGACTTCGAAAGAGAATCCCACATTCACCAAAGTGATTGCAAACCGCCTCTGGAAACGCGTCTTCGGTCACGGGGTATTTGAGCCGGTCGATGAGCTCACCGAGACCACGGTAGTCGCCAATCCCGAACTGCTCGCGGAGCTGGAGCGGCTCATGCGTGATCTTGATTACGACATGCGCAAATACATGGAGGTTCTCTACAACACGAATACCTATCAGCGCGCAACCCACACAGGTGAAATGATCCTGGGAGCTCCCTATCATTTTGCCGGACCGGTCCTGCGCCGCATGAGCGCGGAACAAATTTGGGACTCCATTGTCGCCCTGGCTCTTCCCGAAGCGGACGGATACCGTCCGCGTCTCAAGTCTCAACTTGGTTCCGTTGAGAAGGTGAAGCGCATTTACGATGCTCTCGAAAGTCGCAGCGAAGAGGATTACCTCGCAATGGTGAATCAGATCGCCAAAGCATATGCAGAGATCAAACCGAAGGAAGAGGCTGTTCTCAAGAAAATGTATGCCGCTCGCGATGCAGGGGAAGAAGATCGTTACCGCGAATTGCGGGGAGAGCTCAATAAATACCGGCAGGAGGCGCGGAAAGTGGTCACCGAGATCGGATACAAGAACGTCGGGGAGAAAGTGGAGGAAGGGGAGTTGCTCCTCGCGATGGGTATGAGCGAGATGGCAATGTCAGCGGATGGCGAGATGATGAGCGGGGGCGGGGAACAGGCCGTATTGACCAAGCTGCCCAAGCCGGAGTTTCCCGAGCCACCTGCCGATCTCGACAAAAAACAAAGAGCCGCCTGGAAGCGCCAGAAGCAGAGTGACTACCGCGTTTACACTTCACTCGTTTCCCGGATGGCTCGCGCGTCTGAGCTGGAGTCACCGGCGCGGCGCGGCCATTTCCTTCGCGAGTTCGGTCAGTCCGATCGCGAAGTGATCGAAAATGCAGCCAGCCATGCTTCCGTTCCCCAGGCCTTGAATTTGCTGAACGGCCCCATCGTCGAAGCGCTTACCAACGAGTTTGCCACCTTCGGACGTCGCATTCACACCGCAGGGGATCCCGAGGAGAAAACCCGCATGATCTTCCAGGCGATGCTGACCCGGCAGCCTACCGATGAAGAGCTGAAAATAGCACTCAGTGAAATCGAAGCGCACGGGGATGCCGGATATGAAAGCATCGTCTGGGCTCTTCTGAACACCCAGCAGTTTATCTTTGTTCAATAATCACATCTCACCCGAAACTTTCGTGATCCACGCAGGTTTCATCACCGTCAACCACCATCCATAATGAACAGCCTCAATAAATCAGATGAATGGAGCCGCCGCCGCTTCATGGAGGGGACAGCCAAAACCTTTCTCGGCGTGGGCGCGCTCGGAATGACGCGTCGCTCGAAAGCCGCGCTCGGTC
>JAKSBG010000345.1 GCA_022361255.1 Verrucomicrobiales bacterium | reverse complement strand
GGCCGGGCTCAACAGGCGCAGCCGAATCATTTCTCGGAGTTCGACTGGATTTTTGCGATGGATGACAGCAACTACGAGGACTTGCTGGAAGTTCGCGACCGCTGCCCGAATCCGACCGCGAAACTGGTTCGCTTCTGCGAATTCTGCGAAGAACACGATGAGCGTGAAGTGCCCGATCCCTACTACGGCGGTCCGGAAGGTTTTGAGAAAGTGTTAGACCTGCTCGAGGACGGCTGCGCCACCTTTCTGCGCCGGTGGAAAGAAGGGAACCCCGAATGATGGTTGTCGACGGTGACAGGAGTAGGCGGCTGCGGCCCTTCGCGGGGAAGTCCCCAGCCGTCCATCCGCCGGCACTCACCGTTCCTGTTTCCGATTGCCTGACATGACTCCGGACGTGGCAGATGCCGTCGAAAAAGTAACCGGTTTCCGTGTGATTGCTTCATCGGAAAAAGCTGTTTCGGGTGGCTGCATTCACCGTTCCGCGATTTTCGAGACGGAGAATGGTCCCTCTCTTTTTATAAAACAAAACAGCGCCGAGGCGCGGGAACTTTTCTCGACGGAATTCCAAAGTCTGGAATGGATTGCCTCGACGAATACGATCCGTGTTCCGAATCCAGTAGGATATGGCGAAGCAGGCGGATCCGCATTTCTTGCCATGGAAGCGATTACCCTGTCCAGCCACGGGGACTCGAACCGGATGGGACGTCATTTGAGCCGGTTGCATTCCGTTACCGGGGACAGTTTCGGCGCAGATTTTGACAATTTTATTGGGGCTACCCCGCAGCCGAATACCAGGACAGAATCCTGGGCGGAATTTTTCGTGGATCACCGGCTCGGCCACATGTTTCACCTTGCCGCGAAGCGAGGGAAAACGTTCGCCCGCAGGAATGAGTTACTCGAGCGCGTTCGGGATCATCTCAACAGCCTCGACATTACTCCATCGTTGCTGCATGGCGATCTCTGGGGAGGAAATGCAGGCTTTGATGAACACGGCGAACCGGTTCTCTTCGATCCGGCCTGCTACCTGGGTGACCGTGAAGCGGACATTGCTTTCACAAAAGTGTTCGGGGGATTCGGACCGGGATTTTATCGAGCGTACCGGGAAGAGTTTTCTGAGCCGGAGCCGGTCCGCGAAACGATCTACAATCTCTATCATATCCTGAATCACTACGTTCTCTTTGGCGGAGGGTATGCGAATCAGGCCGAAGGCATGATGGAAGAGATTCTCCGGGCGCTTTCCTGAAATGTGTCCTGCTGATTGCCCGGTCCCACGAAAGAAAAACCCGCCAACGCTTTCGCGAAGGCGGGTTTTCAAATTCAATTCAAAAAGAACCGGGGGAATTATTCCGCTTTTTTCTTTTTGTCTCCTTTGCCCTTACCTTTGCCTCCGGGCTTGCCTTTGCCCTTGCCGCCGGGACGGGGAGCGCTGAGTTCAGCCTTGTCGAGCTGCCCGTCGGAGTTTTTATCGCGAGCGGCAAAAGCCTTGTCGACCATGCCTTCCTTGCCGGATTCTTTGGCTTTTTTGGCCATCGGTCCCGCGGCAAATTCTTCTTTGGAAATCGTGCCGTTGCCGTCTGTGTCCAGCTTCTTGATCATCATCTCGGCACGCTTGGCTGGATCGCCGCCTTTGCCTTTTCCTTTGCCCTTGCCTTTTTCATCTTCGGCCTGAGCGATACCAACTGCGAGTCCGGCTACCATTGCGGTCGCCACTACGAGGAATTTTTTCATTTTCAAAATGGAGTAGGTGTTATCTGTGCCCCGACGGATTGCCGGTGGCGATGAATGAATCAACGCCGGACGCAGAGAACAGTTGCAAAGAAAATGATTATTTTTTCATCGCCTCTTCCATGAGACGGAAATTCCGCTCGATCAGATCGGTGCGATCTTCGAGCAAACCGGCGCTGAGAAGAGCGTTATCGAAAAGCTGACGCGCCACCAGTTTGGCGAGATCCGGATTCTCCTCCTGCACTGTTGCGAGCTGATGAATCAATTCGTGTCGCGGATTGATTTCCACTTCAACCTTGATGGGCGGCAGTTCCTCATTCGGGTTCATTGCCGCCATCATTTGCCGCATCTGAGCGTTCATCCCGTCAGCCGGAACGAGAGCTGCAACCGGACTGCTAACAAGACGCTTGCCTGCCTCCACTTTTTCCACCTTGTCGCCGAATTCCTCTTTGAGAAAAGAGCACAGGGTTTCCGTTTTTTCCTCGTCGAGAGAATCGCCCTCGACTTCGACATCGTCGTCCAGTTCCAGATCCGCGCTCGCCGCGGACACCAACTCTTTTCCGTCAAACTCTCGGAGGTGCTGGAGAAGAACTTCGTCGATGTTGTCGTAGAAATAAATCACCTCGAGGCCGCGTGACTTGAGAGCCTCCAGGTATGGTCCCGCTTCGATGGTGGCGCGATCGGCTCCGGTCAGGTAGTAGATTTTCTCCTGCCCGTCTTTGGCCCGGGTCAGATAATCGGCTAAGGACGTTTCCTCGCCTTTTTCAGTCATCGAACTTTCAAAACGCAACAGCTTGGAAAGGTTTTCGCGATGGTCAAAATCGACGACGATCCCTTCTTTCAGGAAACGTCCGAACTTCGCGTAAAACTCACCGTATTTCTCTGCATCATCCTTCGCTTCTCCATCGAGGAATTTCAGGAAACGCTTCGTGACAACGCGGTTCAGTTTGCGGACGAGACTGCTGTCCTGCATCGACTCGCGGCTGATGTTCAAGGGAATGTCGGCACTGTCTATGACGCCACGAAGAAAGCGGAGCCACTCAGGGAGGAGGCCTTCCGGCTTGTCATCGATGAGCACGTTTTTGCAATACAGCGAAACACCCGGCTCCATCTGTCCCATTCCCCACAGCTCTGTGTTCTCCGTCGGAACAAAGAGCAGCGCGTTGATCTCAATGGGCATATCGGAGCTGAAGTGCATCCGGTAGCGGGGTTCGTCGAAAGCCTTGGCAGAGAACTTGTAGAACTCGTTGTATTCCTCGTCGGTAACGTCCGACTTCTTCTTCCTCCAGATCGCCTCAATCGTATTGACGCGGTCTTCACCGATCAGGATCGGGAAAGAAACGAAATTCGAATAGGTTTCCAGAATTTGCTTCACGCGGGTGTCGGCGGCGAATTCCTCTGCCTCCTCACGAAGCTTCAGCGTGATTTTTGAACCGCGATCCACATTGCCTTCGGCCTCTTCGATTTCGTAACCGGTTTTGCCGTCGCTTTTCCAAATCAGACTTTCCCCGTCCGGTTTCCAGGAGCGGGTTTCAACGGTGACTTCGTCAGCGACCATGAACGCCGAGTAAAACCCGACACCGAACTGGCCAATCAGTGCGCTTTCTTTCTGCTTCGATTCCTCGAGCGCCTTGACGAAAGCCTTTGAACCGGAATGAGCGATCGTGCCGAGATTTTCGTGAAGCTCGTCACGAGTCATGCCGAGACCGTGATCGGAGATAGTCACCGTCTTTGCCTCTTCATCGACAGAGACCTGGATTTCCAGGGGCAGATCGGGCTGATGCACATCGTTTTCCGAAAGCTGCAGATGGCGGAATTTTTCCAGCGCATCGGAGGCATTTGAAACGAGCTCCCGGACAAAGATTTCTTTATCCGTGTAGAGCGAATTGATAACAATATCGAGCACCTGGCTGACCTCGGCCTGGAACTCACATTTTTCGGGTGCTGTGGACGTGGACATGGTAATAGATAGGGTAAAATGAACGGCCCGAAAATGCGCACGGTACACGGAAAGTCAAGAGGTGAACCCATCTCCTGCACCGCCCCTTTGTAAGCAGCCCCTTTTAGAAACGAAACGAATTCCTTCTACCGAATCGGGGGAGGCTGTGAGCCGGCATCTTTTCCGGCCTCCAGAGCAGCTATCAAATCCGCTGCAGCACCATTTTCGGGAAGCAGGATAATTTCGCCGTTGCCACTGAGAAGCTCCTGGGTTTCCAGAACGGCAAACAGCGTATCAACCACTTCAGGATCCTCCCCGATTTCTTTAAGCGCCTCACCAACGAGACGGGGACGCACAGCGTGCGCCTTTGCAAACTCAATCGATGCTTCGCGTTCAGCTCGTGATTTGATGATGTCAGTCTGGTTGTCCCCCGCCTGCCGAATCGCCGAGGTAACCTGTCGCAAACGGTTCACGACCTTCTGCTCGATCTGGTGAATCATTGCCGCGTCGCGGAAATGGACTTTCCGAATGTATACTGATCCCAGCGAATATCCCCACGACTCCGATTTGGGTGATACCTCCGCACGAACCTCTCGACTCATGTGGTGGCGGTTCTGCATCATGTCGTCGAGCGGCATGTTACTCAGCGAACGAACCGTCGTATTGGTTACGTTTGCGCGAAGCGAACCTTCCGGGTCGGTATTCTCAAAAAGGTAAGCGACCGGATCGCTGACCCGCATTTCATACCAGACACCGATTCCGACGGGTGTCCCCTCTTCGGAATTCACGGCACGACTGCGCAGGTAACGTTGATCGAGACGCATATCGAGGGTGTATACTTTTCCGAAAAACGGAACCAGCAGCACACTGGGTCCAATCTTGAACGGGATCATATGGAGTCCTGCTTCATCGATGACTCCGATTACCTTTCCAAACAGCACGAAGACCTTGCAGCGGCACTCATTGACGGTCGTGAACCAGCAAAGATACTGCAGAATTCCGGTGAGGATGGGAACTCCGATCAGGAGTCCAAAAAACGTCGCGATGGCCGCAATGAGAAAAGTCATGAGGCACCTCCGGTTGAAGATTTAGCACCCTGCTGTGTCGCGAGCACTCGTTTCGCTCGTCGATACAATTGCAGCCGAACGTTTCGAAGATACGACCCCAGGGATTTGGAGCCGCCGTTTTTCTTTAACTCAACCAGTTCGCCAGCGACACGTTCCAGCGGCTCGACTTCTGCCTGCACGCGCATCGTTTGAATTTCCACGGCGCGTTTCGACTGCTCGATTTTCTGGTCGGCCTCCGCCTGCGCCAAACTGATATCCGCTGAAACCTCGTTGTGCGCAGTATTGATCGCGGCGAGAGCTGATTCAATTTCCTCGGGAGGATCAATTCCCGTAATCAGAGAAGCGTCCAACTCGATTCCATAGCGGGCTGTCGAGCTGAGGCACTCCGCGTCCGTCTGGTTGTTTAATTCATTCAGGTTTTTACGCAGGTCGTTGATGGAAATCCCTTCGAGTTGCGCACCTTCCCCTTCGATCAGAGCACCATCCAGATCACCCAGCGGCAGAGTCGATTCCCTCGGAGCTGCGAAATTTGCAATCCGTTCGCGAAGTATCGAAACGAAATACCCCATAATATGCGCTTCGGGATTCTTTACCCCGAATAAATACCCATACAGATTCTTTTCCGACACCTTGTAACGAAGCTGGCCGGTCACCCCGATATTGAGTTGGTCTTTGGTAACGGCCTCGAGGATGGTGCCGTTTTGGTTCATGTGAGGGTCCTCGGGATCATACGCGATACTTGCAGTCTCGATCGCTACACTCACCTTGTGGACTTTCTGCCAGGGCATCTTCACATAGGGACCGCCGGGCCCCTTTACTTTGACCTGCGGATAGTGATACCGGGGTTTGTGCTCGTCGCTGAGATGCTCAGCCATGGGAAGATCGAGCGTTGATTTCCCCTTCAGCTGCTGCACCCGCCCGAAGGTCGTGATGACCGCCCGCTGGTTTTGCTCGACGGTATAAAACCCGGTCAACACACACCGGACGATGAACCACAACAGGGCTCCCAAAGCGATTCCTAATCCTAATGACATCCTGCCAATACCGTGAATCAACTTTCCCCTACCTGCCAAGATTATTTTCTATGCATTGACACTTTCTCCCATTCGTCAGACCATTTTATCATACTATGGACACACCACCGCTTCCCACTGACAACCAACCTGCCCGCTACTCTCTCCAGGAATTCATTCAAGCCTCCGCTCAGCGCGACCGGGGACAGGGCCTCTTCGAACTGGAAACTCCCCGCCTGCTCGAACTCAATCTCAACGGGGAAATCTGGACCAAAATGGGTTCCATGGTCGCCTACCGCGGCGATGTAAAATTCAAGCGTGAAGGAATGCTCGACCAGGGAGTCGGCAACCTGCTCAAAAAAGCCGTCAGTGGCGAAGGAGCTTCGCTGACCAAAGCAATCGGACAGGGCCAGGTCTATCTCGCTGATTCCGGGAAAAAAGTCATCATCGTAAATCTGCAGAACGAAGAGATCATCGTGAATGGAAACGACCTGCTCGCTTTCGAAACATCCATCGATTACAAAATCACGATGATGAAAAACCTCGGGGCGATGCTCGCGGGAGGACTCTTCAATGTGCGCCTCACCGGCACGGGCATGATCGCTTTCACCTCGCACTACGAGCCAATCACCCTGCGGGTCACACCCGACAACCCGGTCTGCACCGACCCCAACGCGACGATCGCATGGTCCGGCACCTTGCAGCCCGAATTCAAAAAAGATGTCTCTCTCCGCACCTTTGTGGGTCGCGGATCCGGTGAGTCCATTCAGATGCTGTTCAAAGGCGACGGCTTTGTCGTGATCCAGCCTTACGAGGAAGTTGTCCTCGCAGGCGCATCAGGATAATTCCGGACATTCCATTCCAGACACTCCAATTGGCGCGGCTGCGGGACAATCCCAGCCGCGCTTTTTCTTTTCCGGCAGAAACCAGTCGGGCACCCCGTCTCTTTCCTATGTATCGGGGAAAGGACATCTACAAATAGGAAGAAAAGTTTTTAAAACTTTTAGTTAACTTTTGTTAATTTTTAATATATCCTACTTGATGCAATTTCGTTCTGCTCTCATCGGACTGTCCCTGCTGGTCGTTTCGCTCCCCCATCTCTCGTTCGGCGGACCGAAGAAGCGTTCGTTTCGTCCGATCGTGCCGATCAAGCAAAATGTCTCAGCTGATGAGCAACAAACGGTGGAGCAAACCGTCAAGTTGACGATCCCTCCTCCACCCGCTCCGAAGCTTGATTCCTCCCTCTTCCCTCAAGACGGCGTTCCGGAAATCGATCTACCGCCCGAATCCGAAGTCGATCTCGCGGCTGAAGAAGAGTTGGAGGTTCCGCAAAAATCGGAAGCGGAAAAGCGGAAAGAAGGTCCGACCATTGCCCAGCTTCGCGAAGAAGCACACAAGCTTGCGGACATGGGACTGAAGTACAAATTCGGAGCCGATAATCCGAAATCAGGCGGACTCGACTGCTCGGGAGCGGTCCAGTATGTGCTCAATAAAATCGGCATCGATGACGTTCCCCGGACATCCTACGATCAATATTACTGGTTGAAAAAGAAGAAGCTGCTCGACGACGTCTACGGAAAAGGAGCTTCGAAAAAGCTATTCAAAAAGCTCTCTCCCGGTGATCTGATCTTCTGGGGCGGCACGTGGAAATCCGGTCACCGCGTTTCACACGTCATGATCTATATGGGATACAACCCAACCGATGACACCCACTACGTTTTCGGAGCGCGGGGTAAATCATCGGAAGGTCTTCTCGGAAACGGAGTGGATATCTTTGAACTCGATCCCGATCGCGGCAGGCTGATCGCGCACGGCAAGATTCCCGGATTGATTTACTGATCCTCCGGAAGAGAGCGGGACATCTTTTCAGCCCGCACAACCCTGTTATGTCCGGCATTTGACAGGGTTGGATCCGGCAGTCAACCCTGTTGAGTCGAGAGTTCTCAGTGCCCTGCCGGAACTTCTACATTCCCGTGTCGAAAGTGCTGTTGCCGAACAGGTCATATTGACCAAACCCTTCATAGTAGATACCCCAGGAATGATACCGGGTGTACTCCTCTTCCAGATCGCGGCGCCATTCCTCTGATGTGCGGTCGTCGGGGAACAACAGCTCCAGCAATCCGATGAACGGCAGGATAACCGGAACGGTATCACTGTCAGCAGGGACATCGTCCAGCACTACCTCCTCGAGCACAATCGTGTCGTAGTAGAAGGCAAAGTTGCCCGCATTCGCAGGTGCCGGCCCCGTTCCGAACACATTCGCGTGCTGGTTGGGGAAATGAATGTCATCGCCGAGAATATTGATCGTAAATTCGTCATTCCTCTGCGATTCGCTGGGATCAGGTTGAGCGCCGGCGAATGATATTCCATTCATCCCCGCTCCCGCAGCGATCCGGTTGTTGCCCCGGCGAGCCATGTAGAAACGCAGTTCGTCCTGACCATGAAATTCACTGGCGGCATCCGCTGTCAAGGTGCCGGCAGCCGGATCAGTCGGAGCCGATGTGCCTACAGCGATCTGTGTGCTTCCTCCGCTGGAGGTGGCGTTTGGATTGATCGAGTTCAGATGGCCGATCATTGCGTCGACCATGGTAATGTCCTGCGAGGATGAAACATAGACATCCCCGCTTCGGTCCCCGGTTCCGGAGAGATTCTCAAGCCCGGCTCCCATGTCGTCACCCTGTCCGATTTTCGTGTAGGCCGCCGCCGCACCGGAGGAAACCATTTCGATACTTCCACCCGTCGTGACGGTCGTGCTTCCCGTGATATCACCATCAGCTCCAGCTCCTCCGTGTCCAATTTGAACCCAGCTCAGGGTATTCGATCCGGAAGTCATGGAAAGGTCCCCTTCCGTAGTCAGAGACACCGCTCCATCGATTGTTCCGCCGCTGTTAGTGCCTCCGTGCCCGATCTGGGCAAATGCCCCCAATCCGTCGCCGCCCGCAAGTGAAGCGGCAGCCACTTCCAGAATGATGTCGCCGGACTTGTCGCCAAGACTTCCTTCTCCCCCGTGACCGATGGCAGCTCCACTGTTCACTCCCATGCCTCCACTGAGGGTCAAATCTCCCGGGGCCAGGCCACGCGAAACGTCGATCTCGACGCTACCCGACAAAGTCGCGGACTGGCTTGCGGCACCTCCGTGCCCGATTCTGGCTTCGGAACGGGCGCCGTCTCCCCCTTCGAGCAGAAGGCCGCCTTCTTTCGTCATGACGGTGATTGCGCCGTCAGCATCGACATTATTCTCGCCGGTAGCCTGAAACTGTCGTTCCTCATTGAAGCCGATCTGTGCCTCACTTCCGGCAACCGCATCTCCACCGTTGATTTTCACAGCGTGACCCAGTGCAATCGTAGTGCCGGAAGCCGAACCGATTACCGCCGGGGCAACCTGGCTCCCGTCTCCCACCTGCAGGACCGCGGCACCATTGCCCCAGAGAGCGTCAGCAGCGGCTACCGGTGCAAAATCAAATTCGAGAGTTTGCAGAGGCGAACTCAGATTGAAGTCAGTCTCGAGAAGGAGACCGTTGCTGCCATCGAACTCACCGGTGAGAGCATCAAAGCCAAGCTGCGAATCCCAGCCCGCAGCAGCCCCGACATTGCCGCTACCGGCATTCTGCGCGGAAGCGAGGAAGGTGACATTTCCGGAAGACACGAAACTCAGATCAAAGTCGCTCTTGATGAAAGCCCCGGATCCGCCCGCAACCAGATCCCCATCCAGAACCGCGAAGGTGACGTCGCCCCCTTCTCCCATGATGTCAGCAGTTCCGGTAACTCCGACAGCGCTGTTGGCGGTGTCGAGAGTTCCCGTGACTAGAACGAATTCGGAATCGGTGACAGCTCCCGTGTCGGTAGTCATGTGTCCCAACCGGGCGGCAGATGAGTTGTCGGACAAGGTAGTCATTCCGGCTGCCACTATTTTTACTTCACCGCTGCGATTTCCGCCGGATCCCGCAACCGTTCCGTCGCCCTGGCCGATCATAGCGTATCCGTCGGCGTCGCCACTTCCCCCTGCGACAAGGAGATCGCCCCCGGAAAGAACATGCGTCACCCCACTGAGGTCACCTGTGGCCCCCACACCCCCGTGGCCAATTTGCACAAAGGAGTCGGCTCCGCTTCCCGCCTCGAGTTCAACCACCCCGCCAACCACTGAGATGTCGTCGGAATGGTCTCCTCCGGAAAGGTATCCGCCGTGACCGATCATCGCAAAGTTTGCTGTACCGTCAGCGCCGGTCACGTCGAGAAGAACTCCCGTCACACCCGTCACATGGATGTCCCCGGAATGGTTCCCTGTAGTTCCGTATCCGCCGTGCCCAATCTGGGAAAAGTTGTAGGACCCGCTTTCGCTGGCAGAGGTCAGGAGGACCGTTCCGCCGGACTGAACCTCGACGCTCCCGGCATAACCCGAACCGGGGTTCTGCAGCTCCGAAGTATATCCCCCGTGACCGATCATGGCATAGGCGCCACTTCCCCCGGAGCCGATCCCGTCGCCGCCCCGCAGCACCACATCGCCGTCGGCAGTGACCGATATGGCGCTTTCTTCGAAAACGGCAACCGGATTGCGAACCCCTGCATGACCAATCTGGCCGAAAGAATAAATACCTTCACCACCCTCGACGAGAACCTCGTTTCCGGCATCAACCGAAATGTTACCGCCGAGGCGTGTCGTAGTCCCTCCTCTGTTGTCATATCCTCCGTGCCCTATGAGAGCATGGTTCTCCCGGGTCAGTCCCCCTTTCGCACTCACATCATTCCCGGCCTCAACGATAATCTCACCGGTGAGGTCCATATTCGTGACGGCAGCGCGCTCCCCGCCATGACCAATCTGGGCGTAGGAAGCGTAGCCGGTATGGTCACGGTCCGTCCATCCGGCGTATCCCTCGCTACCTACAGCAAAATGGTTGGCTTCGACTTCGACATCATTGACAGCCTTGACCCGGACTCTCCCCGTGACGGGACTGGATGAAGTGGAACCGCCGAGAGACGCGTTGTAGCCGATCTGGGAATGCTTCTGCGACCCGCTGTTGACTCCGCCGGTGAGCGCTCCTCCCCAAACGTGGATGTCATGTCCGGCAACGTTGCTTTGGCCGGAACGGCTTCCGACAGCAACCGCCCGGTCGGCCGCGGTCAGGTCCGCATTGGCACCGATCCAAACGCTGCCCCCTCCATTCGCGAAAGCGCCGGCGTTGCTGAATATCTGACTGTCCATGTCGATGTCACGAATCCAGTAGTAGCGGAAGGGAGCTGCTTCGAGCGAAGGCGAAAGGTCCTCCGTCGCAGGATCCCAGCCGGCAACGAGATTGACGTCACCGCTTCCCCGGTTGATGGCGGAGTTCGCCGCATGAATGTCACCGGTGGAGAGCAGGTTAAAATCGAAGGCGGAGTCGCCGACCGAGGATGTCCCGTCGAGCCAGAGGCTGCCCCCGCCGAGATTGACGAGACTGACGTGGCCTCCGTAAAGATTGTGTCCCATCATCGTTCCGGCACTCCCCACAAGACGGAAGTCTTCCCCGCCCGAGTCACCCGCAACTCCGTCCATCGCTCTCGCCCGGACCGTCACGTCGGCATCCGAGAAATTCGCCACGGAATTACTGCGGTGACCGATCCAGACCGGGGCATCGCCCTCGACGAGAGAAATTTCGCCTTCCACATCAATCAGAATATCACCGAGACGGGCTCCCGTTCCGGAGGTCGAGGAACCATTCCCGATGAAGGTGGTGTTGTTTGCGTGAGAGCCCGAAGCATTCAACTCAAGAGCGCCTTCCCGCGAAATCACGACCAAAGTGTCATCTGCGCTCCCGATCGTTCCATCAACGGAATAGCCACCGTGCCCAATCTGGACGGGAGAAAGTCTACCATTGTCGGAACGAAGCAAAATGTCTCCCTGCACATCCACGAGAATATCGCCTTCGACTCCCGTGCTGGTGATGTTGTATCCGCCGTGGCCGATCTGAGCGGGATTTAGACGGATATCGGCATTGTCGGGATCCGCCGTGCTTCCAACAATGCCAGTGCCGCCGTTGATGGAGAGCCCACCCCGTTCCACGGTGACATCGATGTTTCCGCTCAATCCTGTCGACCGGTTGTGCCCCCGGTGTCCAATGGCTGCAAAGTTGTAGTAGCCGTTGTTGGTGCCGGCGACTCCGTTGTAGTCGCCGTATCCGGCTTGAAGAGTGATGCCGTAACCCGTCGCGTCGAGGCCCGCTTCGGTTCCGGTTGTCACCTGAATTTCTCCGGAATGCGTGCCTCCGATATTGTAGTAGCTGGTGTGGCCGATTAACGAGTAGTTGAAGGTGGCTGCGTTACGCGAAGCTACTACATCAAGCTTGCCTCCCGCTTCAACCGTGATATTGCCGCTGAATCCGTCCGTGGTCTGGTTGCCCACAGATGCATATGCACCACCATGACCAATCTGGCTGTGCGAGTAGGACCGGGCGGCGTAAGAGGCGAGGTCAGGAGAGTAGAGTCCGATGTTCCTTCCCGCCCCTACCGAGATGTCGCTTTCACCAAAGGAGACGAAGTCGATGCGGTTCCCTCCGTGTCCGATTTTGGCCTGAGTGTAGCTTGCCGTTCCCGCCCGGAATATAATATCGCGACCGGCGGTCAAACTGACATCGGAACCTTCCACGAGGGAAATATCCTGAGTTCCGTTGGTCGTGACTCCATGACCGATCTGCACGTAGGAATAGGAACCGGTGCCACCTGTTCCCAGGATGTCTCCGGAAGCTTCCACGGTTACCGTTCCTCCCATCTCGCCGCCACTGTATCTCCCCCCATGACCAATCTGGGCGTTGGCATTGGTTCCTCCGCCCTGCAAAGTCACCTCAGTAGCGTTCTCAACCAGTATCGCGCCAAGTTTCTGCCCATCCCACTGATAGCCCCCATGGCCAATCTGGGAATAGGCCGATGTGCCGCCAGCCTGCAAATCGACGAATCCACCCGGTTCGCAAAAGCTCACCGTGATGTCCGCGGTAACGTCACCTCCTTCAGTTGAACCTCCCCCACCATGTCCGATCTGGGTGAAGGCATTCTCTCCGGTACCCGAGAGCATGGTAAGTCCGAGTTCCTTCGCCCTGACAATGATTTCACCCCTCATATCCGTCCCGTCGCCGTAGAAACCCAATTGAGTAGCGGCGTTATCACCGCTGCCCCCGTAGAGCGTAATCCCGGCCGCCGCGAAAGCGTTCGTCCCTCCAGCACTGCCAATACTGACACGCTCCGTCTGTCCGGCGCTGCCCACCGTGATGGTTTTGCCATTGTTTCCGAAGCTGGAGCATTCGTTAAAGTCGACAACAAGACCACCGCTCTTGATCACCGGGGAACAGAAACTCAGCCCGCCGAATCCATCACTTGGATAACTGACATTACCCGGTTCTTCGACACCCGTTCCATCCCAGCCGGCAACAAGTGTCACATCGCCGCTTCCCGAATTCTGGAATGATGTCAGGAAGGTGATGTTGCCGCCGGTTACCAGATAAAAATCGTCGCTGGAATTGATCGACGAAATCCCCACGCTGGCGGCGTCGATCACGTAGTCGGTCATGCTGTCATCACGGATTTGGATCAAACCTGTGCCCAGATTTCCATTTATCATCGTCGTTTCATGGATCGAGCTGTAGGCTGGCAGAGTAGTGGTTCCGTTGACCACTTTCTGGTATCCGTTTCCACTTCCGGCAATATAGTCAGCAGGCAGGAGTCCGGTGTTGTTCTGATGGAAAAAGTAGACATTGCCCTCATTGGCCGCGCCGCTTCCTCCCGTTCCGGTCAGGTCCCCGCTCGCGAAAATATGCATTCCGCCTCCCCGTTGGCCGGTGGAAGTCTTTGACCCGTCACCGTGTCCGAGCATGGCGTAGGAAGCCGCGCCGCCTCCGGTCAATTCGATGTCGCCTGTTTCGGCGACCACGTCGATATGACCGTTCATCGTTCCTGCGGTATTGCGCCCGCCATGCCCGATGTGGCTGTATGCACCGGTCCCGCTTCCCGCCGTGAGTGCGATGCCGTCAGCCCCCCTCGCGACCACTGTTATGTTTCCGGTAAAATCTCCAATCACCCGGCTGCCCCCGTGTCCAATTTGCACGTAGTTGCCTTCGTGGATTCCTCCTGTCGCATCGAGAACAGCCTTTCCGCCAACATGAACGCAGATGTCTCCACTCATGTTCCCGCTCATAGGGTGATCCGCTCCACTCGTTCCCGAACCGACGCCACCGTGTCCGATGCGTGAAAAAGAGTTGTCTCTCACACTGGTCCGAATATCCATGATCAGGTCGCCGTCGGCCGAGACATGAATCATTCCGGAATGGTCTCCACTCAACCCGGTTCCGCCATTACCGATCATGGCAGAGGAACCCGCCCGGTTTCCGGAGTGCAATTCGATATTTCCGCTTCCTCCTTCTACAGTAATGTCACCACGGAATGCCCCTGACAGGCCTCCATTATAGTTACCGGTCCCCCCGTTTCCAATCAGGGCCATTGAGTAAGCCCAGTCGTCGGCCTTGGTCGAATCAAGAATGACCCCACCCGCTTCTGTCGTAACAGTCACGTCCGCGTCGACCATCTCAACCGTCGTCCCGGCGTCCGTCCCGGCACGATATCCCCCATGACCAATCTGAGCACGGCTGTAGTGTGAACCTCCGCTTTCCACGAGAACACCGGTCTTTGCACTGACTGAAATATCCCCCGCAAAAGTCGTGTTTGCGAACATCCCTCCATGACCAATCTGAGCAAAGGTCTCGTTGGCCTGGTCACTGGTGATTCCCGTCTCCGCATCTACCGCCCCACGGAGTTCCACTTTTCCGTCAGCAGTCACCGAGACAGTTCCACTCTGCAATCCACTCACAGCGGACGAACGTCCTCCATGGCCGATTTGAGCGTGGCTGTAGCGCTTTCCGCCGCCGTGAAGGATGACGTCCCCGCTGTTCGTAGTGGTAAGATTAATCGCTCCGTCAGCAGCTCCGGATGATCCTGAGCCCCCGTGTCCGATTTGAACGAAACTATTGAGAGAATTTGATCCATCCGGTGTGCCGTCCCCACCACCACGCAAGGCAATGCCTCCCGATCCGGCCCCGACCGTTACAGCGCCGCTTTTACTGCCTGCTGTTCCACCTCCACCGTTCCCGATCATCGCATACTGATAACTCTCCGCACCTCCCAGCAGACGAATTGCGGAGTCTGTATCGCTTCCGGTGACCGAAACCGAACTGCTGATAGTGCTCCCGTCGGAATCATACCCCCCTGAACCAATTTGCAGAAACGCCCGGGTTCCTGCACCTCCGGTTCCATCCATGACCACCCCGTCAGCGGTGGATACCAGAATGTTCCCGGTTTTATTTCCCTGCGAAACCTGACCGCCCAGCCCGATCATCACGAAAGCGCCCTCCCCGTCGCCATTCGTCATCTCAATTCCCGCCGACCGCGAGGCGACTCTCACTTCGTCTCCGGCTGTACCTGTGTCACCGGTGTGAGCATTGCCGCCCAATCCAATCATGGCAAAAGCATCAACTCCGCCCCCGGCATTCATCGTGATGGCTCCTTCAACGTCTGCAATGACCGACCCCTCAATGGTGCCGGTGTGAGCCGATGATCCGCCACTGCCGATCAACGCATAACTGCTGTAGCCACCGTCTCCTCCACTCATCGTCAGGGAACCGTCTCCGACATACAGGTCAACGTCTCCAAGCATGGCTCCGCTCGCGCCTCCCCCTGCGCCGTATCCACCGTGACCGATCTGAACATGTGCGGCGGTTCCGTCGCCGGCCGTCATGACGACATCACCACCGTTCACATCCACATCAATCAGTCCCGAACGATCCCCGATAAAAAACCTGCTTTGCAATCCGATCGCAGCCTGTGACAAGGTGCCCAGCCCCCCTTCCATTTGAAGCCCCCCTCCTGCAACAGTCACGAAAGTATCAGAATCCAGGATGGACCCTGTTATGTTGTTGGTTGCGTTCCCGATGTTGGCGTAGCTGAAGGTGCCGGTGCCACCTTTCATGAGGATCCCGTCATTCGCGGTCCCACCGTTAGAAATCACGGCAGTGTCCCCCGCGAGCGTCCCGGTCAATTCGTGACCTCCATTCCCAATCAGGGCAAACGCGCTTGTTCCGCTTCCTTCGAGAGAAACTCCACCGCCTGCAGAAGTCACCGAAATGTCTCCAGAGGCGTCGAACATCCCGCCCCGACCTCCACTACCGATCATAGCGAAAGCTGTGTCACCCGATCCGGCATTGAGGCTCACCCCGTCGGTCGCTCCGGTTCCAGTCGTCGTTACCGCAATGGACGGCACGGTGGCGCTGCCGTTTGCGGACACACCGTTTATATAGCTTCCTCCGTGTCCCACCATCGCGAAAGTATGAGAGTTCCCACCGCCCTGAAGAGCCAGTTTGCCCGCGTCGACGGTAACTATGGCATCGCTGATATCGTAGAGAGCCGTCGCCCCGACCTGATTGTATCCGCCATGGCCGATTTGGGAGAAGGCCCGGCTACCGGTGCTACCTGTGAGAAAGACGCCTTCCGCGCCAGCATTCACATCAACATTTCCTGTGAACGCTCCTCTCGCATTCGTGCCGCCATGACCAATCATGGAGAACGCGTCCTCTCCTTCGCCTGACCCGATCTTTACTTCCTCGCCCGCCGTGACTGTGATGTCGTCATGGTATTCGCCACTCATATGGCTGCCCTTGCCCAATCCGCCGTGCCCGATCTGGGTGAAAGCGAATTTGCCGCCTCGACTGTCCAATTCTACCGAGCCGGCTGTCGCCTCTACTGTGATCGCTCCGGTATTGATCTGGACGGAATTGTTTCCGTAGCCGCCGTGACCAATTTTGGCCCAGCTGTAGACACCCCCGTCTGCACCTTTCACCGTGATATCGCCCGCGGTCGCCGTGACATGAATTGCGCCATCGTGGTTTCTCCGGTCCCAACCGCCGTGGCCGATCTGGGAAAAGGCGAACCACTCCGTGCTTCCGGCCTCCAGATAAATATCACCGGCCTCAACATCGACATCCACCATTCCACTCCCGGCAGCACCGCTTCCGTGAAGCGAATGCCCGATCGTCGTATTGCTCAGATAGCCGTCCCCGGAGTTCATCTGCAACCCGCCGTTCTGCACGGTGACAAAGGTGTCTCCACCCACCGTGGAAGTTGTCAGATAGCCTCCGTTCCCGATCATCGCTCCGGAATATCCGGAACGCGGCACGGCATAGCTGTGATTTCCATCCCCACCGTTCATCGCAATCCCGTCCCCCACCGCGCTGCCGGTCGCATTGACCCTTACTGTGCCGTCAAGAGCACTGGCGACCTGATAGCCTCCGTTCCCAATCAAAGCGTAGGCCGTGCTGCCAGTCCCTCCGTTCAAAGAAATGCCACCGGTTTCCCCTTCCACAGTAATATCGCCGATAAAGGATCCTCCGTTGGAAATCGCAACTCCACCATGCCCGATCTGGGCGTAGGCATTCTCCAAACCATTTCCCCCGGTCATCGAAATAGCGCCGGTCGTATTCATCACCTGAATCGCACCGCCTGCCGAAAGAGAGCGCGTCACAGCGAAGGTAGGATCGCCGGCAGAATCGATCCCGTGCGTTCCGGAAGACCCACCATGACCAATCTGGACATAGGACTGGTCGCCACCGCCAGCCAGAGTCACATTTCTCGCACCGTCGACCGTCACCGCACCCGAAAATGATCCCGCCAAACCAACACCGCCATGACCGATCTGAGAGTAGGCCCCGATCCCGCCGGTGTTGGCGTCAAGCAAGATGTCAGAAGGATCACAGAAACTGATGTCGATGTCTGCGGTGACTCCGCCGGACGCGTCCGCCCCGGTTCCCCCGTGCCCGATCTGGGTGAACGATCCATCTGCGTCACCCGAATTCAGCGACAATCCCGAGTCTTTCACTTTCACATCGATCGCTCCGGAAACAGCGGAACCGGTCGCAAAGTAACCTAACTGCGTCGCCGCGCCGGCCACCCCGTCCCCCGCCCAAAGTTCAATCCCTGCTCCGGCAAAAGTGCTGAGACCTCCCGCACTGCCCACGCTGACTCGCGAAACCTGCGAATCGCTCCCCACGACGAGGATAGCATCACCGTTCCCAAAGGACTCACAGTTGAAATCCACAGCATCCGGCGTCCCGTCCGGAGAAATGATGGGGGAGCAAAAATCAAGAACTGCCGGCGGCCCCGCGTCGGCCACCGTATAGCTTACTGATCCGGTCGAGGTGAAACCTGTTCCGTCCCAGCCTGCCACGAGAGTGACATCGCCGCTTCCCGCAGTCTGGTAGCTGCCGAACATGGTGATATTTCCACCGGTGAGAATGTAAAAATCGTCATCCGCCCCCGCATCGCCCGCTGCGAAGTTCCACGAATTTGCCTCGCTCAAAGTGATATCGATGTCATTGCTGAGAGCAAAGGTAATACGTCCGCCATTCTGATCCGCTTCCGTGATGGCACTGAGCTCGGTTACTGCGCTGTCGGGAAGAGTGATTCCGCCGTTGGCGATCAACTCGAAGCCATCTCCGCCCAGATAATTTGTTGCGAGTCCGCCTGCGGATCCCGTCTGGTGATAAATATTCACATTCCCCGCTGCCGTACCGCTGGTAGCGGCGAGGCTGCCATCCGCAAACAGGTGAACGCCGCCTTCGCGAGTCCCCGTTGTGGTAGCCCCGGCTCCATCACCGTGCCCGATCATCGCATAACCACTCGCAGTAGTTGCTCCCATCAGTTCAATACCGCCTCCATCAGCGGCGATGACGGTTATGTTTCCACTCATCGAACCGCTGTCATACGCACCGCCGTGACCAATTTGTGCATAGTCGTCTGCACTCGTTCCCCCTTTCAAAACAACTCCCCCTGCTGCATCATGGCCGGTTGTCACTACGATATCCCCGGAGTGCACTCCATCACCGTTGTAACCACCCTGTCCAACCTGGGTGTTGGACTTTCCGCCGGAAGCCCGCGTCGAATCGAGTAGAATGGAACCACCCACCGTGACGCAGATATGCCCGGATTTGCTTCCCTGCCCTTCCTGCCCACCATGCCCGATCGAAGCAAAATTGCGATCCCCGGTTCCTGATTTCAAAGTAAGATCGCCGTTTAATGCAGTGACATGAATGGCTCCTGAATGGTCACCATCATTGTTGTAGCCACCATGTCCAATGAGAGCATATACCTGATTCACTCCGCCGGTGCCGGCATCAAGAGTGATGGTTCCTCCGCTGACGTCTATCGCCCCACTGAAATCACCGTGTGAAAGATACGGGCTGCCATGACCAATCTGAGCAGAGGTATAGTTGTTTCCTGTGCCACCGGTCAGTGCGACCGCCCCGGTTCCCGCATCAACGGTTACCTCTCCGGTTTTGGCTCCGTTTGCTTCCCGACCACCATGTCCGATGATCGAGGAGGAGAAATACCCCTCTCCTCCGGATAGTTCGACCGGTCCGTTTCCAGTCGAAACCACCGAGATGGCACCCGATTGATCTCCGATCGCCCGGTATCCCCCGTGGCCGATCTGTGCCTTTGAATTTGCCCCGCTTCCGCCCAGCATAGTAACCGCCCCGGAGGTTTCCACGCTG
>JAKSBG010000336.1 GCA_022361255.1 Verrucomicrobiales bacterium | reverse complement strand
TCGTCTTTTTCGAAAACCTTGAAGTCACCGGCAACCACTCCGTCAGCAACATTGTTGATCTTTCCCGAAGAGGCATAAACGAGAATGTGCTCCGCTCCTCCCGGAGCTGTCGTTTCCCAGGATACTTCGAGCTTTTTGTTTTTGGGTCGACCCGTCTCCCGTCCGGAATCTCCGGGGTAAAGCTCGGTCACGTGTTTATCGGAGCTGAAATGATACACGCGGATGTGAGTGTCCTCCGTTGCGACAATTTGCAATTTGGCACGGTCTCCGACTTTCAATTCAGGCTGGATCGAAAGCTTCAGCTTTCCACCCCCTTCGAGAAGAATGGATTCCGTAGCGAGAGTTTCTTTCGCTGTGTCTGATTTCAGCACTTCTTTCTTCGCTTCTTCCGCATCATAGTCATCACCACCGAAAACGGCGAGGAACTGGTCCGAATTGGCGATCAGGTTCGCATATTTATCCCCGCCGAAGTCTTCGTAACCGAGAGGCTCGAATTCCATCAGTTCATATTCAAGTGCATAAACAATCGCGACGTATTCCCGCAAGAGGCTTTCACGGCGAAGTGGCAACTCCCGCTTGATGGCACTCGTGATAACGCTGAGCGCTTCGCTCTGGTCACTCTCGTCTTCGAGCAGTTCGACCAGCTGCCCGTAGTCCATTCCGACCTCTGCAGCGAGTTTGCGTGCCGTAACCGGAGCGCGAAACTCGTTGTAGAGTCCAACGACAGGCTCGGTCGCCCCACCGAGGCCACCGGTAGCAGCAGCTTCCGCTTTCGCAAAGCGCTCGAAGTCTTTCTTCACGGCTGCCTGGAGGACTTCCGGCTCGGGATAGAGTTTTTGCAGTAGCTTCTTCTCTTCAAAATCAAGAATATCGGCTGCTTCGACGAGTGGGCGGATTTCATCCTCCATCGCTGCGAGAGTTCGCTTGGCGGGATCCGCGACACGAATCGGCGGCTTCACCCCCTGGTCATGACAGGCCATGCAGGAAACCCCGTTGAGAATGACGTTATCCTGTCGGTTGTCGTCCTGCACGATCTCAATCGGGCCACGTTTGAGCCTCTTTCCATCATGCGTCGTCAGCATGTAGCCCTGCAATCCGTTCGGCAGATGGTAAATCATCTCGCCACCATCGTGTTCGAAAATATGATCCTCATCGTCCGTCAGCTCGGCGTCTTTTGGCCCGAGGGGAGCAAGCTTGATCTCCTGCGTGCGCTTCGGACTCAGAGGGGTGAAATCGTAGCTGACCCAGTAGGCACCCTGGTGAGTCCCGATTTCATGGCGCTCAATGAGACGGTTGGCTTCGGAGACTCCGGAAAACTGGAATCCGGCGCGGATCGCATTTCCTTCCTGCAGATTCTCTTTCCGGTCCACTCCGAGAGCATCCTCCAGCATCGCGAGAACGTCGTCATCATCGCTGTCGGACTCAAATCCGAGCAGCCGGTCCATGATGTCGTCGTAAAGCGGCGGCTGAGCGGCGGCAAAAGTAAACCAGTCCCCGCGGATGTAGGCGAGTTTTGTGCCGGTGTAGCGTTCAATGAGCTGCTCCTTTTGCTTATCGATTCCGATGATTCCGTAGGGGTAGTACTGGATCACCTCGTCCCAGTCCTCCGGATACCAGCTGTAGTCACGCAGATCGATCCGGTAGATTGTCTCCGCTTCATCGATCGCTTTGGGACGGGTAATGGTCGCGTTCATCGACAGGCTGTTGATGAGCTTGCCCAGGGCGGCCCGGTGCGGATCGAGATCCGGAACGACCGACATTCCCTCGGCGTTGCGGGCATTGTAAAGGTTTGTCAGGGTGAGGTAGCGGTAGAAACGGCGCTCTGACTCACTTGCCTCGCGAAGGTCTTTGTAAATGGCATCGAGCACTTCGCCGGTGCTGATCAGCTCCCGCTCGACCTCCTTCGGCTTGCCGGCCTCGACCCATTTTTTGATTGCTTCCGTTTCCTCGTCTGCGAGCGGCGGACGATAACTCTTGTCGCCGGGCTCCCCTTTCGATTTGGGCATCCGGCCCTCATCGGTGTGTTCCCGCAAGATCCGTTCCGCGACGCTTTCAGCCATCAGAGTGGTTCCGTCGGCGACTTTTTCCGCGAAAAACTGAGCGAGGTTTACGGTCGCGTTGAGCTCAGGATCATAATCACCCGAGTGACAGCTGGAGCAGCGTTTTTCAAAAATCCAGTGGACCTTCTCGTTGAGAGTCACTCCACTGGGCATCTTTTCCTTATCCGTTTTGATTTCCTTTTCCACGTCCACCACCGGTGCGGGAGTAGGAGTTTCCTCCTTCTTCTCTTCCTTGGGTTCGTCCGGCTCTGTCTGAGTCATCTCCGGAGCTTCGGCCAGCTGAACGATCCAGTCGGAAAGAAGTTTCTGCTCGTCCGCTGTCAATGCTTCGCGGTAGGACTCGTCTCCTTCTGCTCCGCGGCTTTTCGGCATCCGTTTCCGTGAATCCGGCTCCATCGATACCCGGCGAAACACCGCCGACTCATCCGGCTTTCCGGCGACGAGCGCCTCATCAGCGATCAAATCTTCGATGCTGACTCCCTTGTGAAGATAAGGGAAATCGTCGTTGGTATCGGGGTGATGGCATTCCTGGCACTTGGCCTCGAATAGCGCAAGTGCCTTCGGCGTCAAATCTTCACCCGCGGCATCCCCTGCGGGGAAAAACAAAAGTCCGGCGGAAGCGGAAAGAAAAAAGCGATTCAATTTCATGAGATCTTTCGACAGTGGTATTCTAACAGAGAATCGTCGAATGAGACGAGTTGATTGTAGAAGAATGAGTTTTTCTGGAAAACTATTTTTATTCCCTGTTTTGATATTGTCACTTTGTCAGTGCCAGCGACCCCGTCTTGCCGCTCCCCGCCCCGCGCTCGATCCGTCGTCTATTTCAGAGGAAATGACTGTCGCAGAACTGCTTACACTACTGGGAGCGAATCTGCCGGCCCATCACGCAGACAATCCCGACGCCAATCTCGTCGAGGCCGGCAGCGAAATTATTCGAACCGGCAAAACAACCCATCCGGAAACCGGGCAGGAAACGATTCGCATTTCAGCCTATTTTTACTGCACCGACTGCCACAACAGCACTCCCGAATCGGAAAAACTCACCTCCCCGGCAGACGCCGCAGCACGGCTTGCCTATTTACATGCGAACGATCTCCCTCTTGTTCCGGGCTCTACCTTTGCCGGAATCGTAAACCGGGAATCCTGGTACAATGGAGACTATGCGGAGAAGTATGGAATTTCTTCTGAAGGCCCATCCGCCCGCAACGACTTACGGGAGGCGATCAAACTCTGCTCACGGGAATGCTCCAGCGGACGGGATCCGGAAGAATGGGAAATCGATTCCATGCTCGCCTATTTTCAATCTCTTCAGTGGAGAATGCCCGATCTTGGGATGACCGGCGCGGACATTGCCGAGCTGAAGCGGCGGGCGCTGAATCAGGCCGAGCATTCCGCCATGATCGATGAAATTCGCGGGCAAATTGAGCTCGCCGCATCCGCATCTTTCGGTGAGGCACCGGAAAATCCGGAAAAAGGTTATGAAATCCAGGGCGATCCCGACCCCGCAAACGGAAAGGTCGTCTTTGAACGGGCCTGCCTGCATTGCCACGGACCGGAAGGCGCATCGGAGCATTTTTTCGGCAACAAGCCGGCAACCTGGCAAAAGCTGGCCGGCAAATTCTCTGCTGCCTCCGGAAAGTCACTCTATCATCTCATCCGGAACGGAACCGAAGCGGGAGAAGACAAAGGCTCCTACATGCCTCCTTTCACCAAAGAACGCATGAGTGATCAGCAAATCGATGACCTGCGTGCGTATATCGAGCAGAAAGCAGAGGCAACAGGGTCAAGCGAGTGATTCAACAGGGTCAGGTCATCGACCAGACAGGGTTGGATGTGGAGGGATGATTCAGCAAAATCTTGTAACCGGACTGATCCCTCCTCCGTCTTTCCCGTAGAATGCCCGCCGCTACCGAAACAGCGAATCTTTCCGTGCCTGTTGAATCCAGTGCCCCGTCCCCGTCTCTGTTCCGGCGCCTTTTCCGTTGGGGCAGGAACGCGACTGGAAACCTGTTCGGTTTTGTCACTCTGGTCCTCGGGCTCGCGCTTGTTTCAGTCGTTCCGGTTTTGAATCTACTCAGCCTCGGATATTTACTGGAAGCATCTGCGCGGGTCGCACGGGGAGGAAAGCTTCGATACGGCTTTCCCGGAATCCGGCAATTTGCCCGGCTGGGAACCATTGCCCTTTTTGTCTGGCTCTGGACTCTACCCCTGCGACTCGTCTACGATTTCTGGCAGGACGCCGAACTGATCGAAGCCGGCAGCCAAAAGGCAGACCAGCTCCGCATTTTTCTCGCTCTCCTGATCATGGCGACCGCGTTTCATTTGATCTGGGCGGTCCTTCGGGGCGGGAAATGGTGGCACTTTCTCTGGCCTGCGCCGGTCCAATTCGGGAAGTGGCTCGCATCCGAACGGAAGTTTGGCACTCTTGCAAACAACGTAAAAGATTTCTTCGGCAAAGTTCCCCTGGTCGAGCTCTGGATCATCGGAGCAAAAGGATTTCTGGGAGCCGCCATCTGGCTGGCTCTCCCGACGCTTCTCCTCATCGCTGCCGGAGGAATCGAAAAGCCCGGTCCGTCGCTCCTCGTTTCCCTGCTCGGTGGAACGCTCCTCGGAATTGCCGTCATGTATGTTCCTTTCCTGCAAACGCGCTTTGCGGTGACACGACGGTTTTCGGAATTCTTTTCGGTCAAAGAGGCCCGCAATCTGTTCCGCCGGGCGCCCCTCGCCTTCTGGCTGGCGCTTTTCATCACACTGCTATTTGCGCTGCCGCTCTATCTGCTGAAAATCGAGCTGACTCCGAACGAAGTTGCCTGGCTGCCGAACCTTTTTTTCGTCCTCTTCATTTATCCTGCCCGCCTCATTGTGGGATGGGCCGTATCCCGCTCTCTCCGGCATACGGAAAACCGGGTCTGGGTATCGCGATGGGGTGCCCGGCTTGCTGCAGTTCCCGTCGTCGCCGCCTACGTATTCCTGGTCTGGCTTACCCAATACCTGAGCTGGCACGGTTCGTGGAGCCTGATGGAGCAGCACGCCTTTCTCGTCCCGGCACCGCTTTTGGGCTTATGATGCGGGACACACTATCTGTTCTGCACCGGGGCGTCTGTCCAACCGGGGTCGCTCCCCCTTCCCCGGTCTTATTCGGATTCAATCCGGTAGAGGTGATACCGCGTTCTCAAAAACAGGGCATCCCCCACTACTGCCGGTGACGCCATAAATCCGGGACCACGACGGGGATCATCGAGGGGAGCATCGGTGGCGAGACTGTTG
This sequence comes from Verrucomicrobiales bacterium, assembly GCA_022361255.1. GTDB lineage: Bacteria > Verrucomicrobiota > Verrucomicrobiia > Verrucomicrobiales > DEV007 > Arctic95D-9. The sequence goes on along the minus strand of JAKSBG010000336.1, from coordinate 10,492 downwards.
GTCGCGAGAACTTTGAATTCCCGTCCCGGCTCAATTACTGTGGTCTTTCCTTCGAGGCTGAAAAAGTAGAGTTTACCGTCGGCGAATATCGGGCAGGCCCTGTATTTGCCGCCGGCGCGGCCTTTCCAGACGATTTCGCCGCTCTCCGCATCGACACAAACCAGAAAGCTGTCATCCATTGCGAAATAGAGAAGCCCGTCAACGAGGATAGGCGACGAATATTTGGGGAAGGATTTGTCGAATCTCCACTCGATATGGGTGTCATTGACCACGCCGCTACCGCCAGCTTTTACCGACATCATTTCCGCACCTTTACTGAAGCCCGTCACAATAATGAAACTGCCGTCGTGATAAACCGGTCGGGGTGAAGCGGAGTAGGCATCATGTTCGACCCGCCAGAGTTCTTTCCCGGTCCGTGGGTCGTAGCCGTAGGCAGCTTTTGCTCCGGTGCTGCACATAACCGGCTCCCCTTCGATCGAAACGATCAAGGGTGTGCTGTGCGCCTTGCGCCAATCGCCTTCCTTTACCATCTGCTTGTCGATATGTTCGTCGTTCCATGCCACCGACCGGTCCGTCTTCCATACGGTTTTCCCGGTTTTCTTATCGAGAGCAACGAGGTACTGCAGATCCGCTCCGTCAAAGGTCAGGATTACGAGATCTTCAAAGAGAACCGGGGATGAAGAGGCGCCGCGGTAGTGCCAGCACTTCAGATCGTCGCGCTTCCAGATCACTTCTTTTGTCTCAGTATCGAGACAGGCGGTTCCGAAGTGACCGTAATGAACATAGACGCACCCCGGTTCGATCACGGCGGAAGGTGTCGCATAACTGTTGTCTTTTGCCCCGTTTCCCATCGACTGAGGATCATCACTTTGAAACAGTTTCCGGTTGGTGATGATCTCTCCGGTAGTCGCATCAATACAGAGAACGTAGAACTCGTCCCCCTCCACCGTTGCGGTTGTCAGCCAGATCTGGTTGTTCAGAATGACCGGTGACGACAATCCAAGGAGTGGAATTTCGGTTTTCCATTTTACGTTTTCCGACTCGCTCCACGTATCCGGAAGATTGGCCCGGCCGACGTGACCATCCCCTGTCGGCCCGCGAAAGTCGGGCCACCCTTCCTCTGCAGATAAAGGTGCCAAAAATGCAAAACCGGCAACTACGACACAAAGGCAGCGAATCGTGGGAGAAAAATTCATGGCGCTAGACTGGAGCGTCGGCAGCACCGTGTCAATACGCGCGGGTGCAGGTAAAACAGGGACGATCCCGCCGGTCCGTTTCCGGCAGAATTCCGGAACAGTTTCACTCAGTCTTCGACAGGCAGAAACCGTACCGCGTCGATCACGACGAAGCCATCCGTGTTTTCATTGGAGATTGTCACGATTCCTGTTTCTCCGAATTCGAATTGTCCAAGGGAGAAAAAGTGACCCTCAATCGGCGGCTTTCTTCTCTGATTAATCGTTCCGGCGAACTCCCCTCCCGTATGTCTCACCTTCACGGGAACGGCTGTTGCGCGATTCCCGTTGGGAGTGCTTGCGACCTGAACTTCATATTTTCCCGGTTTCAGTTTGGTTTGGAATGTGGCCACCGCCTGTCCGTTGCGGGTGTCGCTGTCGTGCTGGTATCCCAGGTGCACTCCCTGGCCAATGATGGAGCCCCTCCAGCCCCCTTCCAGTCGCGCTTCTGAATCATCAACGACAATGCCCTTGAGTGAATCGATTTTCGTAAAATTCGTGACTCTCGGAGGTGCATCGTAGTTTAACACCTGCCCATCGGCCTCGAGCCGTGATTTCAATTTCGTATAGTCCACCTCGTGAACGGATTGATTCCCGTCGATGGCGAAGCAGGCGGCTGTGGCTGCAGACTGCCCAAGAACCATGAACACCGGCTCCATCCGGATCGAACCAAATGCCATGTGACTGGCCGACAAACACACTGGAACGAGCAGATTGTCTGCTTCCCCCTTTTTGGGAAGCAGCGAACGATAACTGATCGGATACGGAGGAAAGCCCCCCACCTGGACGTCGCCTTCATTGCGGACGTGACCGTTTTTATCGACGTGGCGCTGCGTGTTGTGCGAGTCCATCGTGTAAGCTCCCATTCCGACGGAGTCGTCGACTTTTTCTATCTGCTGACAGTGGTTCTGGGTCATCACGAATTCGCCGACCATCCGTCGCGCTTCGCGAATGTAGAGCTGCTCCTGCCAGCCGTTTCCTTCTGTAAATTCATCTTTGCACATGCCCCACCTCGCAACCGCGTTGCGAATGTGATCTGGCACCCGCGGGTGATTTGCCAGAGTCCACATCAAACCCTGCTGATAGAGCCGGTGCCGGGCCACGATCGCTTCCCGCTCCCTGTAGCTTGCCTCGGGATATTCGTAATTCTGTCCGATGAAATCGGTGGAAAATCCCGTTCGGTTGTTCGTGTCCGTTTTCCGATTCGGCATCGCCGAATTGATCCAGGGCATCCCTTTCTCCCCTGCTTCAAAATTCCGCAGCAGCAACTCATACCACTGTTCGTCGTAGCCCTCCGGCTTGTGAAACGGAATGCGGTTTTCCGGATGGTCAGTCAGGCACATCCGAAAGCAGTACGCCTGAACCCGATGATCGGCAGCGCCTTCCACACCCGGCCCGTCCGGATCGATGAAAGGAAGTAACCCGCTGTCGGGATTCCCCTTTGTCACGTAGGGGTCCACGCCGCGAACAAAATTGTGGTGTCTCGCCATCTTGGTCTGCACACCGTTGAGAGACTCCCCGTATTGATCAACCGATTCACGGCCGACCGTGTAGGTCACTCCCGCTGCGGCAAACAGATCTCCTTCATAGGTCGCATCAATAAACATTTTGCCCTTGAACTCCCGACCTGACTCCATCGTGATGGAAACGATTTTCGCTCCCTCTTTTGTGACTCCGGATTCACGATTGAGTCTTTCGTTTTTCACCACCTTCAGGCCGGTTTCCGTAATCCACTCCCGATAGACTTTCCGTGCTGCGGATGGCTCGAAGGTCCACATCGTTACTTCGCCCTTTGCCGTGCGGGTCTGTCCGCTGTCGCGGTATTCCTCCTGCTTCTGCCATTTCCAGGCCCCGGGCGAGTCGTAGTGTTTTCCGATCCGTTCGTAAAACTCCCGGGAAAGACCGCCGATTACCATTTTGTTTCCGATATCTGTCTGTCCCAAACCGCCTGTGGTAAGTCCACCGACGCGTTCGGTAGGCTCAATCACCACAACCGACTTTCCCATCTGCGAAGCCTGAATGCCGGCAACGAGACCGGCGCTCGTTCCTCCATAGATAACGAGATCAGTTTCATGTTTGTCAGTGGCTTCAATACTGAAAACGGAGACAGCTAACGCGGCGATACAGGTAAGGATTTTTTTCATATTTTGAAAGCAAACGTCCGGGTGTCACTGTGAGTTCTTTGCCAAACGGGGAGCGGAATGCCCCTGCTTGCGAATTTTGCCCAGCAAGGTTCTCAGCTCCGCCACTTTTTCCGGATTCGCACCGGCGAGGTCGTGTTTCTGTCCGATGTCTTCGGCGAGATTATAGAGTTCGACTTCTGCGGCATTGTCTTCCGGATACCCGCGTCGTTCCTCCCATTTGGGATCCACTTTGGAGTGATAGCCGTTCTTACCGACAATGAGAAGCCAGTCACCGTCGCGAATCGCCCATCGATCTTCGAAGGTATTGTGAATGTGGGTCGTTCGCACCGCATCTGTCTCCCCGCGAAGCACCGGCAGCAAATTGTGAGAATCCTCCGCTGTATCATCGGCGAGTTCGGCTTCCAGCGCATTGGCAAAGGTGGCCATGAAATCGATCTGGGATACCAGAGCATCGGAGACTGAGCCGGGCTTTGTGACACCGGGCCACTTCACGAGAAAGGGAACGTGGTGCCCACCTTCGTAAATGTCGCGCTTCAAACCCCGCAAAGGATGGGCCGACCAGTGGCCGAATTTTTCATCGCGGGCGTAGGCATATTTCTCCGGACCGTTGTCAGCAGTGAAAATTACGACTGTGTTATCAGCCTGTCCGGATTCCTCGAGAGCGCGCAGGAGGCGGCCGCAGGCGTCGTCGGTTTCGTAGACGAAATCCCCGTAGGGGCCGGCACCGGATTTCCCGTCAAATTCGTCATTCGGGATAATCGGTGCATGAGGTGACGGAAAGGCAAAGTAGAGAAAGAACGGAGATTCCGCTTCGCTCTGCTTTTTGATATACTCGACACCTTTTTCGGTAGTGGTCGGAATGTTCTCATAGGGATCCCAGTCCTCGGTCATCGGCCCGGGGCGGCATTCCCAGTTGCCCTCCTTGATCTCTTTCCACTTTTTCGTGTCCATGAGGACGGTGGGTGTTTTGACGACCTTGTCATCCTCGATCCAGCAGTAGGGCGGGAAATTGATCACAGTATCGCCGAAATAGTGATCAAAGCCGTGGTCGAGCGGGCCGTTGGGAATGGATTTCTCCCAGTAAAACGCCTCCGGCCCCCAGCTTTTCCGGCGGCCCTCACCGATCTGTTTCGCGTCCGGTTTGCGGATCGCAGCCCAGTTCCAGCCCAGGTGCCACTTCCCGATAGCAGCGGTTGCGTATCCCTTCTCTCTCAGCATCTCCGGCATGGTGACCCGCTCGGGTGAAAAGGCGGAGTCGCCGAATGCATTGACAATGCCGTGAAATTTTCTCCAATGATGCCGGCCGGTGAGAAGAGCGTAGCGACTCGGTGTGCAAATCCCCGAGGAAGAGTGACCGTCGAGAAATCGCATCCCCTCGCCTGCCAGCCTGTCGAGGTTTGGTGTCGGGATTTTCGAATCCGGATGGTAGCACTGCAAATCTCCCAGTCCCAGATCGTCGGCGTAGAGAATCAGGATATTGGGCTGCTTCGAACTGGTTGCCGCCTGTGACGAGAGCCCGAAAACAACGCTGAGAAAAAGAAGAACAGTCAGACAGTTGCGCATTCCCGAAACTGAACATATCCACGGTTCGCGGCAAGAAAGAATCTACGCCAGAATGTCTTTTACGACGTGAGCCTCCTCCACTCCGGTGAGGCGCTGTTCGAGCCCCTGAAACGGGTAGGAAAGGTGATTCGCCTCAATCCCCATGCAGTGGAGAATCGTGGCGTTCAGGTCGTTCAAATGGACTCCCTTTTCTACCACGTTGTAGCTGTAGTCATCGGTTTCTCCGTAAGTCATACCGGCTTTCACTCCACCTCCCGCCATCCACATGCAGAAATTTCTGGGGTGATGATCGCGACCGTAGTTGTCTTTGGTCAGGGCACCCTGTGAGTAGACTGTTCGCCCGAATTCGCCTCCGAACACGACCAGGGTATCCTCCAGCATGCCGCGAAGCTTGAGGTCTTTGACCAAAGCGGCAGTTGCCTGATCCACGTCCTGACACTGTCCCCGAATCAGTTTCGGCAGGCGATTGTGCTGGTCCCAGCCGCGATGAAGAATCTGAACGACGCGTGTCCCTCTCTCGGCGAGACGTCGGGCCATAATCGCACTGTGGGCAAAGGTCCCCGGCTTTTCCACATCCGGGCCGTACATTTCGAGCGTAGCTTTGCTCTCTCCCTCAAGATTGGTCAGCTCAGGCACACTGGTTTGCATGCGGAATGCCATCTCATATTGAGCAATCCGGGTTTTCGTTTCCGGATCTTCATAGCGGGAGAAGTTCCGTTCATTCAATTTCGCCAGAGCATCGAGCATGGTCCGGCGATCTCCTCCGTTCACCCCCGGCGGATTTTTCACATACAGAACCGGATCGCCCTGTCCGCGAAGAGCGACCCCGTCATATTTGGTCGGCAAAAACCCGCTGCTCCACATGCGGGTGAAAAGCGCCTGAGCCTGACTTTCTTTGGGAAAAGAAGGGGTAAACACCACGAAGGCCGGGAGGTCGTTGCTCTCACTGCCCAGTCCATAGCTCAACCATGACCCGAGGCTTGGCTTGCCGGGAACCTCGCTCCCGGTCATGACGAAGGTGCATGCCGGATCGTGATTGATCGCATCCGTGTGAACCGTTTTGATCATCGCGATGTCATCAGCGATGCTGTGCATATGCGGAACCAGTTCGCTCATCCACATTCCGCTCGTTCCGCATTGCGAGAATTCAAACATGCTCGGAGCAACCGGCAGGCGTGACTGGCCGCTTGTCATGGTAGTGATTCTCTGGCCGTTCCGGATCGATTCAGGCAGCTCTTTATCGAACTGATCTCTCAAGTCCGGTTTGTAATCAAAAAGATCCAGCTGGGACGGAGCCCCGTTCATGTGAAGATAAATGAGCCGTTTTGCTTTCGGCGCGAAATGGGGAAAGCCGGGAAGCGGCGGATGCACAGAATCGTTTGCGGCAACCGCCTTTGCAGTCGAAGCAGCCAGCCGATGCCCCATGAGAGAAGCAAGTGCGGCACCGCCGACTTTGAGGCCGGCCCCTTCAAAAAAGCGACGCCGGGTCTGCATTTCGTGGAATTCGATGGCAGGGTTCATAGAAGCGTTATCTCTCAATTTTTGCTCACCACTTCGTCCAGGTTCAGAAGCAGGTTTGCCACGAGGGTATAGGCAGCCAGCTCGGCCGGGACGATCGATTCATCGGTCGAACTCTCCCCGAACTGGATCAGATCTTTCGCTGCTGTTTGATCGGACAGATAGCGATTGCGATGTTGCGTCAGCGCGTTGGATACCGTCTCGAGTTCCCCGGCTTCAGGCCAGCGGGCCGTTACCACACGCCAGGCCCAGCGAATTCGTTCCCTGTCGGTAGCGCCGCCTTCTTTCAGAATCCTTCCAGCGAGGTGACGCGCGGCCTCGACGTGCTGAACGTCATTCATCAGTTGAAGAGCCTGGAGCGGCGTATTGCTGCGTCCGCGACGGGAACAACTCTGCTCACGGTTCGGCGCATCGAACGACGCCATGAAAGGAGGCGGTGCAGTCCGTTTGAGAAAGGTATACAGGCTTCGCCGGTACAGCGCATCACCGGTATCCTGCTTGTAGTAGCGGGTATTGCTGCTGCCAAAGCCGACCGGCTCCCAGATATTCGGGGGCTGGTAGGGCTTGACTCCTTTTCCACCAATCGTCGGCACGAGCAGACCGCTCAACGAAAGAGCCTGATCGCGAAGCACTTCGGCGTCGAGGCGCATCCTCGGTCCACGTGCCAGAAGCCTGTTTTCCGGGTCGCGCCGGTTCAACTCCGGGCTGCTCTTCGAGTGCTGTCGGTAGGTTTGGCTGGTTACGATTCCCGTAACGAGCTTTTTGATATCCCAGCCGTCTTCGACAAACTGGACCGCGAGCCAGTCAAGCAGTTCCGGATGACTTGGCGGTTCCCCCTGCGACCCGAAGTCCTCGCTCGTTTTGACAATCCCCGTTCCGAAGAACTGCTGCCAGATCCGGTTCACCGTGACCCGGGCGGTGAGTGGGTGCTCACCGCTAACAAGCCAGTTCGCAAGGTCAAGACGGTTGTAGTCACGATCCGTGGGTTTGTCCGGAAGTCCGGGCAGAAATTCCGGCACTCCCCGGCTGACTTTTTCCCCGGGATTGTCGTATTGCCCCCGTTCCATCACAAAGCTCTGACGCGCTTCCGGCAGGTCAGCCATGACAAATGTGATTGGTGCGTCTTTCTCAATTTGTTCCCGCACCTTCTCCCACGGTGCCTTCTCTGCTTTCAACGGAGCAAGAAGATCCCGGGAGCCGGCATACATATGGGTCAGCCAGAAATCCTTGATTTGCTTTCGCTCCGCATCGCTCCACTGATCAGCCCTTTTTCCCCGAACCAGCTGACGAAGCCCTTCGGGAAGAGCATTGTTCCGCTTCCCCTGATTCTGCTCCACCCAGACTTTCCAGGACCAGGCAGGGTCGGTAGCGGGATTCGTCTCGGACGAGATGCCCAGCCTGTCCCATCCGACGGTTCCGCCGAACTGAGTAAAGGCATAGCCGGTCACTTTGGTGCCCTTTTTCAATCCGAGCTTCGCGGCCGGGATCTCGAGCCGAACCCATTTCCCGGGCTCAGGGAGCGGACCGAGGTGCACTTTTTCGAAGGTCCCCGGCTTTCCAAAGCCGATTTTTTCCTGATCACCCCAGATCGCGCGATGCTTCCAGCCTCCCACGTGGAACTGGATCATGATCGCTTCCGGTGGAGCGGAAGAATCAAGAAAGGTGTGAACAAAAATGGTTGCCTTGTCAGGAACCACAAACTCGGCACCGCCGGAAAAGAAATCCTGCGCCACCACCTTCGCTGCCGTCCGGGAAATTGCCAGGTTTCCGGAAAAAACCTCTCCCTGCCCGCGCTCAACCAACTGGAGAGCCTCACCGGCCACCTGTGGATTTGTCCCTTTCGGAAATCCGTCTTCGAACCAGACACTTTCTGTCTTTCGGGCCGGCGGCACGGGATCTTCCAGTGCTGGATCGGAGTAGGAAAGCTTCGCGACTGCCCCGGATATCTTTTCATCCGTTGCCGCGATTTTCCGGTTCAGTTCCTTCACCCGTTTTTCATCCTCCGGAGATGTCAGGCGCAGAATCGGAGGAGTATCGACCTTGTTCCCATCCATCGCCGGATCCGCCGCGCTGTGAAAGAAGGAGTAGAGCGAGTAGTAGTCTTTCGCGGATATGGGATCAAATTTGTGGTCGTGACAAACGGCACACCCGCCCGTGAGCCCCATCCAGACTTCTATCATTGTGGTCGTGCGGTCGACTGCGTAGCGGTAGATCCACTCTTCATTGATACTTCCCCCTTCGCTGGTTGTGACGTTGCAGCGGTTGAATCCCGAGGCAATCAACTGGTCGCGCGAAGGCTTCTCAAGAAGGTCTCCCGCAAGCTGCCAACGGGTGAACTCGTCAAAGCGCAGATTTTCATTGAAGGCACGAACCACCCAGTCCCGGTATGGCCACATCGAGCGCTCGTTGTCGAGATGGAGTCCATGGGTGTCTGCATAGCGCGCGAGGTCAAGCCAGTAGCGTGCCATGTGTTCACCGTAGGCCGGCTTTGCCAGCAGGCGTTCGACAAGCTGCTCATACGCATCCGGAGATTGATCTGCGAGAAAGGCATCGACTTCACCCGGAGTCGGGGGCAACCCCGTGAGATCCAAAGTGACCCGCCGGATTATCGTTTCCTTATCAGCTAGGTAATTAGGCGTTAGACCCTCTTTTTTCACCTTTTGATAAACAAAAGAATCAATCGGGTTGTCACTGTCCTTTGCTGCAGGTGGAGCCGGTTTCTGCGGCGCGACGAACGACCAATGCGTTTCGAATTCGGCCCCCTGCTCAATCCAACGCTTGAGAATGTCCCTTTCTCTCTTCGTCAGCTTCCGGTGAAATTCAGGCGGCGGCATGACTTCGTCCACGTCATCGGAAATCATTCTCTGCCACGCTTCGCTTTTCTCCAAATCACGCGGCACGATGGCGGCATACCCGCCGAGATCTGCGAAAGCCCCGTCTGCTGTGTCGAGACGCAAATCGGCCTTTCTCTCCTTCTCATCAAAGCCGTGGCATGCAAAACACGCATCGGAAAGAATCGGCCGCACGTCCATGTTGAATGAAACCTCATCAGCGCCGTGCAACAGAGGAAGCAGATTCACGAATACCAGCGCAGACAGTCGTATCCAGATTCGGGAGGACATTCCTCAGGCTACCGTTTGCCGGTCAGCCCCGGCAAGATCACAATTGCGTGACACATCCCGCAGTTCTGCCAATGCAAATCGCACGACCCGCTGCGTTTCGTGATTGCGATAGAAGGAATGGCGGCAAAGTTGCCGAATGTCCAAAGCAACTTCATTACGCCCGCTTCTGCTCATCGCAGGTCTTTTTCTCGCGGCGATTCCTTTTCTGCAAGCCCAGACAGGAGTTCCGGAAACGGATGAAAAGGATGCGGCGGAAACCACCAAACCGCTCGACCCGGAGCTGGCGAGTCCGCAGGACACATTGATCACGTTTTTAAAAGGAATCGAAGCGGCACAGGGTTCAAAAGACGAGCTGCAGTGGGACAAGGTTTACAAAACCATCGAAATCGCTCCCAGCGCGGGCAACGCGAGGAAGGATGCCGCTCTTCGACTTCACCGGATCATCAGCGGGCTTGGCGACATCACCCCGGAAGTGCTTGCTCCAAACCCCGATGAAACCGAAGAAGACCGTCTCGAGCGGTTTGAACTGTTCCCCGGAAATCCCAGAGAGGCCGCATCTGAAGCTTTTAAAGAAAAATTCGGTGAACTGGAGGAGGAAATTCCGGGAACAATTGTGCTGGCACACAAGCCCGGAACCGGTTGGCTTTTCAATGCTGAAACGGTCGACTCTATCAATCCGCTCGCGGGCTGGATGGAAGAACAGGGCGTGGATGCCCTCGACATAGATGACGACCGACCGCTGGCAGACGTCATCCGCGACTTGGTTCCCGGCTGGGCGAAAAACCGTTTTTTCCTCGGCCTTGAAATTTGGCAGTGGGTTGCGCTTTCTCTGATCACGCTGATTTCCGTCCTCACTTACCTGGTGGGAACGATCTTTCTCGGCCGGATATTCTCCCACCTTTGGAAGAAGTTT
>JAKSBG010000390.1 GCA_022361255.1 Verrucomicrobiales bacterium | reverse complement strand
TGACCAAAAAAGTCAGCGCCTCCGCGAACATGAAAGGCGACGCCGATGCCGCCGGCAAGGAACTTGCTGAGCTGAAGAAGAAGCTCGCTGCGGAATCGAAAGCACATGGCGAGATCAAGTTGAAACTGACCGCCGCAGAGAAAGCCGCAGCTGACGCGAAAAAGGCTCTCGAAGATCAAAAGAAAACCTGTGAAGGCGAAAAGTCGAAACTCACCGCAGAGATCAACAAGCTGAGAGCTGAAATCGAGAAGCTGAAGGCAGAGATAGCAGGCTTGAAAAAGGCCGCCATGCCTTCTGCCGCCGCAAACCTTCCGAAGATCGACCTCCCCATGCTGGTCAACGATCCTACCACTTTGGACGGAAAATTCTTTTCCCTGTTTCAAGGCTTGAATCAGGTCAAAGGCGGCCCCGGGGAGCGCGAAAAGGTCTACGCTGAACTGACAAAAGATGGAAACTCCAAAGACATCCATCTCGTCCCGTTTCAGGTCGGATCCGCCGCAGTCGCCGGAAAAGAGGAACAGGATCTCAAAGCCGCGCTCAACAACACGGAAAAGAGTGCCCGATTTCTCGTTGTTGGCTACGCCTCCACAGACGGCGACGCCGCATCCAACCGCAAGCTCTCCTCTCAGCGAGCCTCCAATGTAGCTCAGAAAATTTCGGCAATTTCGGGAGTGCCGCAAAATCAGATCAAAGCGATTTACTTTGGTCAAACGACACGCTTCAACGCCAACTACCTCACCCCGAACCGGGTTGTCGAAGTGTGGCGCCTGAAGTAACTCGCAAACCGAACCTATTTTTCCGAAAAGGCCTGCTCTTCACGGAGCGGGCCTTTTTCCTGTTCGGCACTATCCTTGCTTTGATTGTGTGTCGGGAAGTTGACGGAAAGCCGTTTTGCCGCTCCCTCTATCTAGAGCAAATTTACAGCAACGCTTCATGGATCATCGAAAAACGAAAATCATCGCCACGCTTGGCCCGGCCACCGAGAAACCCGACACGATTCGGGATCTTATCGTAGCAGGGGCCAACGTGTTCCGCCTCAATATGAGTCATGCGAAACACGACTGGGTACGTCAGATTGTCTCCGATATCCGAACCCAGTCCCGTGAACTGGAATCACCCGTTGCCATCCTGATCGATCTCCAGGGCCCCTCCATCAGAACCGGGGATGTCGATGAAAAACTCGATCTGAAAAAAGGAGACATCGTCGAGTTTCGAAACGCTGACCTTGAGCCTGCGTCTGAAGTCTCCGTCACCACGAACTACGACGGACTCTACGAAGACGTCTCGGTCGGGGACGTCATGCTCGTGGATAACGGCGAAATTCACTTCCGTGTCGAGAGAATCGACAAAGGACGACTTTCCTGCGAAGTCATCACCGATGGGTGCATGGGGTCGCGCCGGCACATCAACCTTCCCGGTATCCGCGTCAATCTCCCTCCCCTCACGAAAAAGGACATGCTGGACGTGGATCTCGCCGCTGAACTCAAAGTGGATTTTGTCGCGATCAGCTTTGTCCGCGATGCCGAGCACGTTCGCTATCTCCGCGACCAGCTCAGCGACCGTGACTGCTCAGCCCGTATCGTTTCCAAAATCGAAGACCAGGAAGCGGTCCGCAATCTTTCCGAAATCATTCTCGAATCCGACGCCATCATGGTCGCCCGGGGCGACCTCGGGATCGAAGTGCATATCGAAGAACTTCCCGCCGTTCAGCGAACCATTCTCAAAGAATGCGCCCGGATCGGCAGAAAAGTCATCGTTGCGACACACATGCTCGAATCCATGATCGAGAACCCCGTTCCGACACGCGCAGAAGTTACCGATGTCGCCAACGCCGTGTTTGAGCAGGCCGACGCCGTCATGCTCAGCGGGGAAACCTCGGTCGGAGAATATCCGGTCAAGTGCATCGAAGTCCTCGATCGCATCTCCCGCCGAATGGAGCGTGAACCCGGCGCGGGATTCTGTCAGGATATCGAGCTGCGAACCGAAAAACAGAAAACCGTCAAATCGGCCGTCGTTCTCGCTGATTCACTGCCCGACTCGACCATCATTGTATTCACCGCTCGCGGCGTTCTCGCCAACTACACGGCGCATCAGCGTCCGGAAAACTCCACGATTTTCGCCTTTTCCCCCGACGATTCCGTCGTCCGGGCACTACAATTGAACCGCGGGGTCTATTCCTACACCATGGAATTTGCCGACCAACCCGAAGAAAGTATCCGCAAAGCAATCTCTTTTCTGAAAAAGAAAGAGCAGATCGAATCCGGCGACCCCATCGTTATCCTGAGCGACGTGCTGGGAGGGGCATTCGACACCGAATCGATCCTCCTGCGTAGAGCATAACCTTCCCGGACCAACCCTGTTGAACCCGCTACCTGACAGGGTCGAGTCATCGACCCAACCCTGTTGAAACTCATCTGTCGATGAACCTCTCTCATTTTCAAACAATGGACCCGAACCTGCTTCCGGGTCTCATCAACACCGCTCTGAGAAACGATTTCGAAAGTCTCGACGATCTCGTAAAAACCCACGACCTCGACAAAGCGGCCCTGCTCGAGCGGCTTCAGGAGATCGGGTATGAGTATCGCGACGAAATCAATCAGGTAAGGACGATGCCCCATCCGTAGCCTGGCGAATTCTCGCCCGCCCCCCTGCCTTTCCCCGAATCGCAAAAAACAACCCCGCGACCACCACTGCGGCTCCCACCATCTGCATCGGTACGAGCGGTTGGCCGAGAATCCAAATACCGAGAAAAGCAGTCGCAACCGGTTGGATCAGAAGAGTCACGGTCGCAAGACTCGCGGGAAGCCCACCGATCCCATAGGCGATCAACCCCTGACCACAGGCGTGCGAGAGAACTCCCAGACCGATCAGGGCGCCCCAGACCTTCCCGTCTCCCGGCCAGAACGGATCGGAGTGAAACCACGCCAGTGGAAACAAAATCAACGCCGCCACCGCACTCGCCCAGAACATCAGTAGCGGAGCCGAATGATTCCGCCGGTAGCGTTTCATACAGAGTTGGTAGGAGGCGTAGAATACGGCCGTTAGAAGCGCGAGGAAATCTCCGAAGACCGGGTTTCCCGAAGTCGGTGGTTCACGGGTCGTAGAGCTCAGCATCAGCATCACCATCCCGGCAAAGGCAGCGGATGCTCCGAGAATAAAAAGGCGGGTGAGCTTTTCTTTCCAGACGAGCCAGGCAAAGAGGGTTACCCAGAGAATCGCAGTATTCGCGAGCAGCGTCGAATTGGCGACGGAGGTATGCTCGAACGACCAGTGCCAGGCCCAGAAATCCGCCGCAAAAACGAGACCGGGGAGCCAGAGCCACATATATCCTTCGGAACACTCGCTCCGTTTCGGGATCAGCCGTTTCCTTTGAACCCCGAATAGAATCCCGAGCGCAACAGCACCGAGACAAACCCGCCAGAACGCCGAGTCCCACATTCCAACCGCCCCGTCGCCCTGACGCGCGAGCACGGCAAAGATCGGCGCGAACGCAATGCAGAGAGCACCGGCAATGAGGCCGACAAGATGGCGGATGGAAAGGGACGTTTCGCTCATGAGAAGCGCGAGACCATAGCGCATCGCAGTTGCTTGGCAGGGAAAATGTGAGGAAGACCGCATCCTCGAAATCCCCCTTTTCCCCTACGGAGATTCGCAGTAGCCCGATTTGAGATTTCCGCTACGGTGTTATCATGAATCGAATATTTCCCGCTCTTCTCTCTCTCATAATCTTCGGCACGGCAGCTGCGGAGGAAGCCCCGTTGAAGATCAACGGAGCCGTTGCCGAGGTCTTCAAAAAGACTCCCCAGGTCGAGCTTCTCATCCACCGTTTTGACCCTCCGGGACACGATCCGGAAAAGGACAAAGCACCAGCCATCGTTCTCTTCTTCGGAGGAGGTTGGGTAGGCGGCGAGCCGACCCATTTCGAGCCGCAGGGGCGCTACCTCGCAAAACGTGGTCTTGTTGTCTTCCTTCCCGACTACCGGACACGAAAAAAATATGAAACGACACCCCGCGAATGTGTCGCCGACGGAAAGTCAGCGATTCGTTGGGTGAGGAAAAATGCAGAACGACTCGGAGTCGATCCGGACCGTATCGCGGCGGGCGGAGGGTCGGCCGGGGGACATGTCGCGGCAACTACCGGCATCTGTGACGGCCTTGAGGAACCGGGCGAAGACACTGCCGTTTCCTCAAGACCCGGCGCGCTCGTCCTTTTCAATCCGGTATACAACAACGGACCGGACGGCTACGGTCACGAACGCGTCAAAGAGTGGTTTCCCGCCATTTCCCCGGCACACAATCTCACGAAGGACGATCCTCCTGCCATTGTATTCCTCGGGACAAAAGACAAGCTGATTCCGGTGAGCCAGGCTGAGGAATTTCGCGACAAACAGAAGGAACTCGGCATCCGCTCAGACCTTCACCTCTACGAGGGCGAACCCCACGGTTTCTTCAATTTGAAAGTAGGCCAGGGAAAGGCGGAGCATTTTATCGACACCGTTTTGAAGGCAGACGCGTTTCTTGGTGAACTCGGTTTTCTCGAAGGGGAACCGGACGAAAAACTGCTTCGAAGCATGGCCGGCGGGAAGAAGAAGTAATGCGCTCTCTCGACCACCCGGCAGTATGGACACGCAAAGATTTCGAAGAGGAATCTGAGTGGATCATTCCATTCGCGAAAGCCGACCCGGACGACCTCCGAAACCGCCTCGAAAAAGGCAGCGGGGTCGTCCTGCTGCGTGATTTCCCGCTGCGGGATCATTCACAGGACAGCGCGCGTGAGGCCTTTCTCAACTGGTGTCGTTCCATTGGCCACCCGCTTTCTCAAAACGAAAGGGGAGACACAGTCTTCGATGTCTCCGATGCCGGATTCGGAAAGAACGACCCACGCACCCGCGGACCGAATACGAGCAACAAACTGTCGTTTCACACCGATCGCTGCGACGTCATTGCCTTTCTTTGCTGGAAACAGGCAAAGGAAGGCGGGGAGAATGAAATCGTCAGTTCCATGCGCCTCTACAACGAGATTGCCCGCCGCCGCCCGGATTTGCTCGCCGTTCTCGAAGAGACCTTTCTCTACAAGCGTCACACGGTCGACCTCGGCAATGATCAGACTTACTGCGAACAGCCCGTGTTTTCATTTTGTCAGGAGCACTTCGCCTGCAGCTTTCTCCGTGTCCTCATTGATCGCGCACATGCCGATCCGGATCTCCCGAACCTGACAGACACACAAGTCGAGGCGATGAATTTCCTCGAAGAAGTGGCCGCCGAGCCGGGAAATGCAGCCTTTCTTCACCAACAGCCCGGCGACGTTCTTCTTCTCAACAACTGGGTCACGCTGCACCGGCGTTCCGCCTTCGTCGATCACGATGATCCTGCGGAAAAACGTTGCCTCTTCCGTATCTGGCTGAGCATGCCGGACAGCCGTCCACTCGACCCCCGCTTTGCCGCAAACTTCGGAGCCACCGAAGCCGGGGCAATTCGGGGAGGATTTCAGACAAAAGAACCTTGAGCGCAAGTTGCAACTGCGCCCCTTTCGTCCAAACTTCCCCCGGAACACAATCCTATTTTTCTGATGCAAACCAACCCCGTCACTCCCGAAGACCTCGCCCGCTCTGTTATCGCCGTGCCACCAATGGCGCGGGATGAAAACCTCATCTTCTGTCGCAGCGAAAATGAAAAGATCATCCGCCACATCGAGGCCGGCGGAACCTCAACGCTCCTTTACGGAGGAAACGCAAATTTCTACCACATCGCACTCAGCGAATACGAAGACATTCTCGGCCAGCTCGCGGAAATCGCCGGCGCGGATACTCTCGCCGTCCCCGCCGCAGGACCTGCCTACGGGACAATGATGGATCAGGCGGAAATTCTCCGTCAGACCGAATACCCGACCGTCATGGTCCTTCCTCAGCAGGGACTCACCACTTCAGACGGCGTCGTCACCGGCTTGCGCAAGTTCGCGGAAAAGGTCGAAAAGCCGATCGTCCTCTACATCAAATACGGTGATTTCATCGATGTTGCGGGCGCAAAACAACTTGTCGATGACGGCCTCGTTTCCTGGATCAAATACGCAATCGTTCGCGAGGACCCGTCCGATGATCCCTACCTCGCGGAACTGGTCGAAGAAGTGGATCCGAAAATCATCGTTAGCGGCATCGGCGAACAACCCGTCATCGATCACCTCGTCGGCTTCGGGGTAAACGGATTCACCGCCGGTTGTGTCTGTGTCAGACCGGACCTGAGCGAAGAACTCCGGGAAGCTGTTCAAAACGGAAATCTCGACCGCGCCCGCGAAATTCAGGGAACCTTCCGCCCGCTCGAAGATCTCCGGAACGGAATCAATCCGGTCCGTGTTTTGCATGAGGCTGTCGAGCTCGCCGATATCGCAAAAACCGGACCGCACCTGCCGCTGCTGAGTGGTTTGACTGACGCGGAAAGAGCTGAAGTGAAAGCTGCCGCCGTAGCGTTGCTGGAAGCGTAACTTTTCGGGAACTCTTTCCTTCCCACTTTCACCCTCAAGTCATCATGAATCTCACCGGCTCCCAGTGGATCGCGGGGAATCCTTCCTCCGAATCCAGCGAAACCTTTCGGGCAGCGAACCCGGCGACAGGCGAAACGCTGGATCCTGAATTTCGCGAGGCAACCGCTTCGGAAATTGATGCAGCGGTCACCGCCGCCAATGCGGCCTTTGACCCGTTCCGCAACAAGCTGGCCGAGACCCGTGCCGATTTTCTTGAAGCCATTGCGGAAGAAGTCCTTGCTCTGGGAGATTCGTTTCTCGAGCGAACTGCGGCGGAAACCGGATATCCGACCGCCCGATGCGAAGCCGAACGCGGCCGGGTTGTAGCCCACACCCGCCAATTCGCCGACCTGATCCGGGAAGGTTCCTGGGTGGATGCCCGAATCGACCTGCCGGATCCGACACGCAAGCCGATGCCTAAACCCGATGTGCGTTCGCTGTTTCAGCCCGTCGGACCGGTCGCCATTTTCGGCGCGAGCAATTTCCCCATCGCGATTTCGGTTCTCGGTGCCGACACCATGTCTGCTCTCGCGAGCGGCTGCCCCGTTGTCATCAAGGCGCATCCCGCACACCCCGGCACCTGTGAGATGGCTGCCGCAGCAGTACATCGTGCGGCGCAGCGAACCGGTATGCCTTCGGGAGTTTTCTCGCTCCTTCACGGAACGAGCCACGAAGTGGGCACCCAACTCGTCGAGCACCCCGGCATTTTCGCGGCAGCTTTTACCGGCTCTCTGGCCGGGGGGCGCGCTCTCTTCGATGCCGCCAACCGCCGCCCCGTCCCGATCCCCTTCTACGCCGAAATGGGAAGTGTGAACCCCGTTTTCGTTCTTCCCGGCGCATTGAAATCCCGCCCTTCCTCGATCGCCGAAGGATTCGTTGCGGCCCTGACCCAGGGAGTCGGTCAGTTCTGCACCAATCCCGGAATGGTCCTCGGACTCGAATCGGATGCCTGGAACTCTTTCTGTGAAACGACCGCTGAACACGTCGGGAAAACGGAACCCGCGACCATGCTCCACGCCGGAATCCATTCGGCTTATCGAACCGGGCTGGAACAGCGCATCGAGCACGAATCGCTGGAACTTCTCGCGCGCTCGGAAGCAGCCGCCAGCGATGAAGCCCTCGAAGCTGCGCCCCACGTGTTCCGGACCACTCAACAGGGTTTGATCGACGATCCGGCCCTGTTCGATGAACTCTTCGGTCCTGTTTCGCTTTTTGCCGGATGCGGAGGCCCGGACGATATGATCGAGGTAGCCGAAAAGCTCGAGGGTTCTCTCAGCGCCACGATTCACGGTACGGAAAACGATCTCGCGGAATATCGGGAGCTGGTTTCCGTTCTGCAAAAAAAGACCGGACGCCTTATTTTTAATGGGTTCCCCGTCGGACTTGAGGTCTGCCACAGTATTCACCACGGCGGACCATATCCGGCAACCACGCACAGCCGGTTCACCAGCGTTGGAACGCGCGGCATCGAGCGTTTTGTCCGCCCCGTGTGCTACCAGGACTGGCCCGACAGCCAACTCCCGATGGAGTTGCAGAATGCCAACCCTCGAGGAGTTCTGCGCATGTTGAACGGCCACCGAACGCGGGACGAGGTATCCTGACAGATTTTGCCCGGCGTTTGCCGCGATTGCGGGCTCGATTCGGCTGCAGGGCCTGCCCTATCCTTCCGGGCATGACAAACCGACGCCAGTTTCTTTCCTCATCCGCCCTGGCCGCATCCGCTGCGGTCCTGCCATCTGCGTTTCCTTCGACCACCCGCGCCGGAGAAATGGACGGCATTCTCAAGAAAGGCGTCAAATTCACAATGGTCCAGGAACCGGACATGTCGGTGGAGGATAAATTCAAAATGCTCAAAGATGTCGGCTTCCACGGCACCGAATTGCGAACAGAGCACCACACCGACTACAAAATGTATCGCGAAGCTCTCGATAAGTCGGACTTCCGCGTTCACGGCATCGTGAATTCCAACAAGCCGGATCTAACAACCGCCGTGAAGTTCTCCAGCGATATGGGCGGTGATTCCGTCCTCTACGTCGCCAAATATGACCGGACAAAACCGCTCATGGACAGCTGGAATGAGACAATCGCCGTGATTCGCACCGGTCTCGAAGCCGCCGAAGAACACAAAGTGAAGATTCTGGTAGAGAATGTCTGGGCCGGATTTCTCATCAGCGCGCTCGACGTGGAGCGCTACGTCGACGAGGTCAACCATCCGTGGTTCGGGGCGTATTTTGATGTCGGAAACAACGTTCGCTGGGGCGTTCCTCAACACTGGATTCAGGTCCTCGGCGATCGCATCGGAAAGCTCGACATTAAAGAATGGAACGAGAAAAAGCACTCAACCGAAGGGCTCCGGGCAGGGTTCAGCTCGGAACTGGGCGAGGGCACTATCGATTGGGCCGCCGTCCGCGCCGCACTCCGTGCAATCGGATTCAAAGGCTGGGCAACCGCCGAAGTAAAAGGAGGAAATCGGGAACGATTGGCCGAAATTTCGCAGAGAATGGACAAAATTCTGGGTCTCGGGTGAACCGGGTCCAGCCGCGATTGCAGATTTTTCGCGTATTCTTTTTCTCCGAAACCGCTTGGCTTCCGGGCAAATATAAGGAACCCTAACGCCGAACCATTACTTCGTTTCGCCCCTTTCTTCGGTTCCTGCTGCGACACTTGTCTGCGCGCTTCCCCGGATAAAGCCCCAATTCCCGGGACTCGCGCAATGATGCCCCAGACAAGAAGTCATACTATGAAACTCTATATTGGAAACCTTCCCTACGAGATCTCCGAATCGGAACTGCGCGAATTTCTCGCCGACTACGAGCCGATCGAAGATCTTCACATGCCTCTCGACCGGGACACCGGCCGTCCCCGGGGCTTTGCCTTTGTCACACTCGCGTCCCGCGAAGCAGGCGAACAAGCCGTGGAGAACCTCGACGGCGCCGATTGCGGCGGTCGCGCTGCCCGTGTCCGCGAAGCCGAAGACCGGCCTCGCGGAGGAGGTGGCGGTGGCCATCGTGGCGGCGGAAACCGCGGCGGTGGTGGAGACTACCGCGGCGGCGGCAATCGCGATGGAGGCTACCGCGACGGAGGCCAGCGCAGAGGCGGAGGCCGGAGCGACGATGGCAAACGCTATCGAAGCCTCTGATCCACGAATCGATCATACTTTCCCGAAACACACTCCCCCCCTTGCACCAAGAACCGTTTCACCCAATTCTTCCTACGAATCATCATGTTTAAAAACATCCCTTTTGATCGAGTCAATTGGACTTCGAGCAGCTTCCTCGTGATTACCTTTTTCACCGCCGTTATTGGCACCCCGATTTATTTCTACCATTTCGGTTTTGATCCTTTCATCATCGGAATGTTCATTGCCTTCTTCATCGCGACGGGTATGAGCATTACGCTCGGCTATCATCGCCTGTTTGCTCACAAAGCGTTCAAAGCGAAAAAGCCGGTGAAACTCATCACCCTTCTGTTCGGGGCAGCTGCCTTTGAGGATTCCGCACTCGACTGGTCGTCCGATCACCGTCAGCACCACAAACACGTCGATGACGAACACGACGATCCGTATTCCATCACCAAAGGATTTTTCTACGCACACATCGGTTGGATCTTCTTCAAGCTCTACCCCCGCCCTCTCGCGAATGTGAATGACCTGAAAAAGGACCCTCTCGTGATGTGGCAGCATCGCCATCACCAGATCATCGGCCTGCTGGTCGGTCTCGCCCTCCCGACTCTCCTCGGAGCCCTCTATAATGGGTGGGTCGGAGCCCTTGGTGGCTTCCTCGTCAGTGGAGTCGCTCGTGTCGTTGCCGTTCAGCACTGCACCTTTCTCATCAATTCCCTTTGTCATACGCTCGGAAACCGTCCCTACGATTCCCGGACCAGTGCCCGTGACAGCTGGCTGATGGCGATTTTCACTTTCGGAGAGGGGTATCACAACTACCACCATTCCTTTCAGCACGACTACCGTAACGGCGTGAAACCGTGGCAGTTGGACCCTACCAAGTGGGCGATCTGGACGCTGAACAAACTGGGACTCGCTTATGATTTGAAGAAAGTTCCGGAGGAAAAAATCATTCTCGCCGAGCTTCGTGAAACGCAGCGCCAGGCGGAGAAACAGCTCACTGAGAGCAAGCGTTGGAATATTTCCTGTCCGACCCGTGAAGCGGCGATGGAGAAGCTGGCTGAACTGACGGAAAGACTCTCCGAAGGGTATTCCGAGATCGAGCAGGCAGCGGCAGACAAAGTGGCGCTCTCCCGGAAGACTCTCGCCTACTGGAGAGAGCAGGCTGCGGAGACCCTCGAGCACCTCACTGTTCTTGAGAGCCTGCAGCCACGAATGGCATAGTTGCACCTCCTTCTCTCACGGAAGGACAACCATCTTCGTTCATCCAACCCTGTTGAGTCAACCACCCGACAGGGTTGCACTCCCTGTTCAACCCTGTTGAATCGACAAGATTTCCACTTGTCGCAATCGCGCCGAACTGGCAAAGTTCCCGCCCAACCTGAACTTCATTTTCCCCATGGCTGAAAGCATTTCTCTGAAAACCGGCGTCGAGCTCGGCGTAGTTCCCACTCACATCAAATTCGTTGGCGGACTGGTGCCGGATGACAATGGTCGTCTCCCCCGCGGCGACGACGGCGAGCTTCTCGTGGTTTCCGAAATGGCAAAACTGACGGCGGCCTCCCCGGTGAAAATTCAGAGCGCCCAGGTCACGGCCTTCCCCGGAGTGGATGAAGGCGACACCGACGACCTCATGAACGGTCTGCGCGGACTCGGACTCGACGTTCATATCATCATGATGGTCGGAGGCGCCGACCCGATGAATCCGGACGACGAGGATGCCGTTGTGGAAATGCTCGTTTCCGGGATCGAAGTGGCCAAGAAATACGGCATTACCCAAATTGCATCCACCTCCATCGAAGAATGGATGCAGCCCGGTGCCACTCCGAAAACCGGAGCCGATTTCGAAGCAGCAGTTGCCCAGAATGTAAAAGTTCACTGCCGCGCGGCGCGCGAAGCAGACTGTGCCAACAGCTGCGTGAAGAACTGGCACATCGAATTTCTGCGGGGCGGAGAATTCCAGACTTTCACCGACGTGCAGAAGTGCTGGGAATTCGTCAAAGCGGCCAACGCGGAGCTCGGCGAGAAGTTCTTCAAAATCATGGTCGACGCGGCGCACTGCGGTGATTCCGACCTTAGCATTCCGGAGAACGAGGCACTCATTGCCGAAATTGCCGAATCAGATGAAATGGGAATGTTTCACGCCTCTGCGAAAACAACCCGTGGATGTCTCAGCACAGATGACGGCTGGATTGGGGCCCTTCTTACTGCGGCAGCAAAGACCGGAAAGCTTGAATATGCATTCGTCGAACTCTTTCACCACGAAGATCCCGCTCTCGAAGCACTTCGCAATCTCGATCCCGGCCACGGTCTCGATACCACAGATGGCCGCACCTACAGTGAGGCAGTAATCGACGGGGTCGAGTCCGTAGCCCGTCGACTCAACAATCTGGTGCTTCGCGGCCTGCTCAAGAATTGAGAGGAACGCGATGCCGTCGAACTCTGCAGAATGAAAATTCCCGCACGTTCAGGCAGAAGCACTCGTATCGCTTATCGCAGGGTAAGGCCCAAACTCCCTGATTTCAGGCATTCTGCTCAGTAATCGTAAAGAATACGGGCCCCGCCGTCTTTCACTTTCCAGCCATAGCCGTAGTCAAAGTTACGGCTCTCGCCATATCCGCCGTAGGGGCTGATTCGATTGTAGCGATAGCGATTCTGTTGATTGCACGATGTGACCAGAACCGCAGTCGCCAGGAGGAGGAGAAGGAAGATGCGTTTCATCTCCCTTTCTTGCCTCAGTTCGCAGGTCTCGTGACACTCTCAAAGAGGGGCGAAACCGGCGACAGATGACTATTTCTTCTTTCCTTTTTTCTTATCGGCAAAAACCCAGTTGGGTGAAGGTTCGTGCGCATCGGAAAAAATGCCCTTCGCTTTTTCCACGAGATCGGGACGCACCGCTGCGAGATTGTTTTCTTCACCAATGTCTTTTGACAGATCGTAAATCTCAATAGGCGCATTCGGATTCCTGTTGATCCCTGTTTGAACGGCTTTCCAATCACCCCAGCGGGCTGCTTTTTTGCCTCCCTGTTCGTAAAATTCCCAGTAGAGGTATTCGTGCTGATCCTGCTCACCTGCTCCGAGCAAAGTCGGCACCATTGATATTCCATCGACAGATGCAGGAATTTCCGCATCCGCCAATTCACAAACGGTGGGAAGAATATCCCAGTGGGCGGAGACATGACCTGTCACCGTTGCCGGAGCAATTTTCCCGGGCCAACGGGCCAGCATCGGTGCCCGGATCCCGCCTTCGGTCAGGTTGCGCTTGTATCCGCGCAAAGGTCCGTTGCTGTCAAAGAAATCCGGAACGTGCCCCCCTTCTTTGTGAGGTCCGTTGTCGGAGGAAAACATCACCAGCGTATTCTCATCGATTTCCAACTCTTCGAGCAGCGCAAGTAAGTCGCCAATCCCCTCATCGAGCATGGTCATCTGGCCGGCAAAACCAGCTGCGGGGTTGTCGAATTCGGTGCCGGCATATTTTCCGATTTTCCCTTCAAACTGTGAGAATTTTTCCCGCCAGGGCTTCGCATATTCTTCAGGCACATGCATCGCGGCGTGAGGAATCGTGATTGCGAGATAGATAAAAAAAGGATTCTCTCTGTTCTCTCGAACAAAACCAAGTGCCTCATCCATGATGAGAGGGTGGCTGTAGGTTTCGCCATCGAGTTCAACTCTTTCTCTGTCGCTCCAGAGATGATCGGGATAGTATGAGTGTGCCTCCCGCTGGCAGTTGTATCCGAAAAACCGGTCGAAGTGCTCGATGGGATCGCTGGTGGATCCCGGCGCGCCGAGTCCCCATTTTCCGAAGGCTCCGGTCTTGTACCCAGCTTTGGCCAGCAGTCGGGGAATCGTCACAATATCTGCCGGCATCGGGGCCTGACCTTCCGGCTTCACCTCGCGATTCCCCCTGACATAGGCATGTCCGGTATGAACCCCCGTCATCAGAACGCATCGAGTCGGTGCGCACACGGTGCTTCCTGCGTAATGATCCGTGAATTTCAATCCCTCTGTCGCAAGCCGGTCGATATTCGGGGTCGGAAACTTTGTCTGACCATAGCATCCCAGATCACCGTAACCTGCGTCGTCGAGAAGAATGTAAATGATATTCGGCTTTTCAGCAGAATGAGCCGCAAGGCAGGAGAGGGCAATGGCAAAAAAGATGGCGAAGGGTTTCATTCTCATTGTGTGGATCCTAGCAAACGCTCCAGCGCCGTCAATTTGCTTTCGCACAGCAGGAGAGCGCTACAAATTTTCTACGCGATCCCCGGCGAACTGCTATAATCACGGGGTTTATGGAACTGAATCAATTCACGGACTACGCCCTGAGAACCCTCATCTTCGCCGCATTGAAAGGAGAAGAGCGGGCATCCATTCACGAAATTGCCGATTCTTTTTCCATTTCTGAAAATCATCTTGTGAAGGTCGTTCACAAACTGTCGCAGCTGGGATATTTGAAAACGTTTCGAGGCAGGGCTGGAGGGCTCATTCTCGGCAAGCCTGCAGACAAAATTGGCGTGGGCGAGATTGTTCGTGCGCTGGAACCACTAAGCCTCGTTGAATGCATGTCTCCCGCAAAAGGGAATTGTCGCATTGCCGGTATCTGCAACCTCCAGAGTTTGCTCCACCGGGCCAACGACGCGTTCCTGACCGAGCTCGACTCGATGACGGTGGCTGATCTCGTCACCAACAGGAAGGAACTGATCTCCCGAATGGGGATCTGACTCCCCTGCTTTCCGTCCGTAGCTACGCAATGCCTCTATTGTTTTGTCACTTGCAAAAAGATGTATTTAAATTACATCTTAAAATCACATGAAAAACAAACTGCTTTTTTGCCTTCTCCCTTTCGCTCTCACGATCTCTCTCCTTTCAGTAGCAGTCGGTGATGATGTCAGAAACAAGGTCGACCCGAAAAGCCTCTACGCGCGGGTCGGAGGGCAGGAGGCGATCAATGCCGCCGTTGATCTTTTCTACGAAAAACTGCTCGCAGACGAACGAGTGAATTTTTTCTTCGATGACGTCAATATGAAGGTCCAGATCAGAAAGCAAAAAGAGTTCCTCTCAGCCGCGCTCGGTGGCCCGGAGCCGTGGACCGGGAAAGACATGAGAAAGGCGCACGAGAATCTGGATTTGAGAGAAGAGGATTTCTCAGTAGTGGCCGAACATTTACAGAACACTCTCGTGGAACTGAAGCTCGACCACAAACTGGTAGAGGAAATTATGACTCTGGTCGCCTCAACGAAAGACGATGTTCTGAACAAGCCTTCGGAAGGGAAAAAATAGCTTTCCCCGTTTACAAAGGGATCGCTCCGGAAAGAAAAATGGTGAGCCGGGGCAATCCCACAACATTGCGCTTGGAAATTTGGTGGAGAGGGTTGAGGATGAACACACCACCACCAGCCACCACATGTCGAGAGAGTTTAAGCGCGTCATTTTAAAACTTAGCGGAGAAGCCCTTCGCGAACACGGGAGCCACGACAATATCTCCCCTGAGATTGTCGAGGGCATCGCTAATCAAATCAAGACGGCCCACGAATCCGGCCTCCAAATCGCTATCGTTGTAGGAGGCGGGAACTTCTGGCGGGGTGCGGCCGCAGCAGGTCGTGGAATGGACCGCGCGACAGCCGACTACGTGGGAATGCTGGCGACTGTGATGAATGCTCTCGCTGTTCAAAGCATGCTGGAGGCGGTTGGTGTCCCGAGTCGCGTCCAAACCGCGATCGAAATGAAGAATGTCGCGGAGACCTTCATTCGCCGTCTCGCGATTCGCCATATGGAAAAAGGCCGCGTTGTCATTTTCGGAGGCGGAACCGGCAACCCATTTTTCACCACCGACACTACCGCTGCCCTGCGGGCCAGCGAAATCGGGGCAGACATGATCTTCAAAGCGACCAATGTCGACGGAGTCTATAACAAAGACCCCCGGACAAACGAAGACGCCGTGCGGTACGAAAGCCTGACCTATAACGAAGCGCTATCCCAAAACCTAAAGGTGATGGACGGCACCGCTTTTACCCTCTGCCAGGACAACGATATTCCCATCGTCGTCTTCGATATGAATCAGGAAGGAAATATCAGACGGGCCCTCACCGGAGAGGAACTCGGCACAATCGTCCACGCCGGACCGGCCGATGATTGAACCTTTCGCCCCTGCATCCCGACATTTGCTTTTTTACTCCAAATCCCTACGTTTTCTTTATTCAATCAATCCCCTGCCCTATGGATACCGAAACTTTTCTTCTCGAACTCGAAGAGTCGATGCAAAAAGCAGCCGATTTTGTCTCTTCGGAAATGTCCAGCATCCGAACCGGGAAGGCGAGTCCAGCACTGCTCGACAATATCAATGTCAACGTGGAAGCCTATGGATCGACCATGGCACTGAAGCAACTCGCACTGGTTTCCGCTCCCGAACCGAGACTTCTCACCGTGCAGCCTCACGATCCATCAATCATGGCCGACGTGGAACGTGCTCTGCGTGAATCGAAACTCGGGATCACTCCCGCCTCCGATGGCCGGCTCATTCGCCTTCCCATCCCCGAACTTTCGGAGGAACGCCGTATCGAACTGGTGAAGCTGATCAAGGATATGGCCGAACAGGGCCGCGTCCGGATTCGCTCCGTTCGCAAAGACGGAATGGATCAGCTGAAAGCCGCACTCAAGGATAGCGACATTACCGAAGATTCCTTTCACGACATGGAAAAAGAGGTGCAAAACCTTACCGACAAACATGTCAAATCCATCGACGAGCATCTCGCCGCGAAAGAAGAGGATGTAATGACGGTGTAGACCGCCTTCCATTCCTGTTCGCTACGGGCGAAACCGGCGGAGAAAGAGAAGACATTTTCAGGACGAAAAACGCGTTACCCTGTTTCACCACAGGCTTCACCCTGTTGTGTCGGTCATCCAACCCTGTTCAACTATGTTTCCCCCCAGTGATTTTCTCGACTTAACTCATACGAGTCATCCGGATCTCTTCAGCGAGAACGAACCGGTTTGGGCAGCGCTCGCGCAAATTGAGGACTATCTCGATCATCTTTTGAAATCGGTCAACGGAACGCTGGTTCACGGCAGCATTCATCCGAATGCAAATGTG
The DNA here is from genome assembly GCA_022361255.1 of Verrucomicrobiales bacterium. Lineage (GTDB taxonomy): Bacteria > Verrucomicrobiota > Verrucomicrobiia > Verrucomicrobiales > DEV007 > Arctic95D-9. Next base: position 26,618 of record JAKSBG010000390.1, on the reverse strand, counting down.
GGAACCAGGGTCTACGTCGCGGCAGATGCCATCGTCGAAGCCAATGCAGTGATCCAGGGCCCTGCCTGGATCGGTTCCGACACAGTCGTTCGCAGCGGGGCCTACATTCGCAACAACGTGATCGTCGGAAACCACTGCGTTCTCGGCAATTCCTCTGAATTCAAGAACTGCATCCTTTTCGACAACTGCGAAGTCCCCCATTTCAACTATGTTGGAGATTCCATCCTCGGACACAAAGCCCACCTCGGAGCAGGAGTGGTCTGCTCCAACGTTCGCTTGGACCGCAGCAATGTTAAAGTTCTGCACGAGGGAGAAAAGATCGACTCCGGTTTACGAAAATTCGGCGCCATTGTCGGCGATCGCACCGAAGTCGGCTGCAATTCGGTTCTCAATCCCGGCTCCCTGCTGGGGCGCGATTGCATTATTTATCCCACAACGAGCTGGCAGGGAGTCCTCGACAGCGGGAAGATCGTAAAAAATCGATCAAGCCTCGATATCGTTGACCGCGAATAGGTTCTCGACAAAAAAATTCACACAGGGCATGCTATTTGCATGAAATTGCTCCTCACGGTCTGCTGTCTTGCCCTTTTCTTTTCTTTATCAGCGAGGGCGGAATTACGAGTTCCTTCGTCTGTCTTCAAGATGGATGAGCTGGAGGAGGTAAAGGCCAAAGCCACTGCGGATAAAGAACCCCTGATTTTCGTCTACACTGATCCGGGCACCACGTGAGGCCCCTGCCTCGCTTCCAGTTCGGAGGCTTTTAAGACATTTCGCAGCACCGGGGTGGTTGTTTTTGCCAACAGCAAAACGGATTGGAGCGCCATGCCGAAGGGAGCCAAGGCGGCACGATCTGTCGCCGGGAATACGATACCAATGGTTCTCGTTACAACCGCAGACGGCGAGAAGAGCATTCAGGGAATCTCCTACGACCTCCTGAAATCTGACATGCGCGATGCACGCCGGAATCTGGAAAAGAAGCTGAAAACCGTGGACGTGGCAGGTTCTTCCGCTGAATCCGAAGAACCTCCCGCAGAGGCCGAAGCGACGAGCACTACGGAAAAATCCGGCCTTCTCGCAGAATCGCAGATCTGGACCAATACCGATGGGAAAACCATCACCGCAGCTGTGAAATCGGTGGACGGAACGAACGTTGTCTTCGTAATGAGCGGACGCGAGGTTCCCTATCAAATCGCGAAGCTTTCCGAAGAAAGCCGAAGCAGGATCGAAGCGCTCCGGAAACCCTGAGTTTCAACACTTCAACGAGCAATGGCCTGCGACGAAGATCTGGCCGACCGGGTGGAATGCAGCTTGAGAAAGGCCGACGTTTCATTTGAGACGAAACACCTGAAGGACGGCATTGCCTTTCTCGTAGATAGCAAGATGTGTGTCGGGTTCGAGGGAACCGGGCTCATAGCCAGGGTCGGGCCGGAAGCATATCAGGATGCTCTCGCCAAACCCGGAGCCGAAAAGATGGCTGAACCAGTCGCCGAATGAGGGGACGGGTCCTTGCGGAAGGAGAAGAATTGCAACGAAGCACCACTTTGGCGGAACGGCTCTGAACAGCACTCGCCTTCAAACTATGGACAAAGAGGTCAGGGAAGAAAACCCGAATCACCCCGACCTGAATCACCCCGGAACCAGGCGAATCATCTGCCGCAGTTCCTACTCTTCGAATTTCTGAACGAGAAGCGAGGCGTTGTGGCCGCCAAACCCGAAAGAGTTTGTCAGAGCCGTCTTGATTTCCACTTCGCGGGCCTGGTTCGGCACGTAATCGAGATCGCACTTGGGATCCTGATTCTCGAGATTGATGGTTGGAGGAATCACTCCATCACGAATTGCCAGAACGCAGGCGGCAAGCTCAATCCCCCCGGCAGCTCCCAGCAGGTGCCCGGTCATGGATTTCGTCGAGCTGACAATGAGGCCGTCTTTCGCGTAATCTCCGAAAACCCTTTTGATCGCTTTGGTTTCGCAAACGTCGCCCAGACCGGTCGAGGTTCCGTGAGCGTTGACATAATCGACTTTCTCACGGGAAATACCGCCATGTTTGATCGCCATTTCCATACACCGGGCTGCACCGTCGCCCTCCGGATGGGGTGAAGTGAGATGATGAGCGTCAGCGGATACACCGTATCCGGTAAGCTCCGCATATATCCGTGCCCCGCGCTTCTTCGCGTGCTCCAATTCTTCAATCACAACCACACCTGCGCCTTCGCCCATCACAAAGCCGTCCCGGTCAACGTCGAACGGACGTGAAGCCCGCTCAGGTTCGTCATTCCGGGTGCTGAGAGCTTTCATATTCCCGAATCCGGCAAGGCCCATCGGGCAGATCGTCGATTCTGATCCGCCGGCAATAAAGGCATCAGCGTCACCGAATTTGATCATACGCCACGCTTCTCCGATATTGTGATTCGATGTCGCACAGGCAGTTACGATACACATATTGGGACCTCGCAAATCGTATTCCATCGATACCATCCCACTGGAAATATTCGCGATCATCATCGGAATGGTGAACGGGGAAACGCGGCTCGGGTCTTTGTAGAGAAGGTTTTTGTGCTGCGTCTCGAGAGTCGTCAATCCTCCGATTCCGCTACCAACCATGCAACCGAAACGATCCCGGTCCACCTTGTCGAGATCAACCCCGGAATCATCCATCGCCATCACCGAAGCGGCCATTCCCAGTTGGGCAAAACGATCGCTGCGACGTGCGTCCTTCGGGCTCGAAAAATAGGGAGCCGCATCAAAATCCCTTACTTCCCCGGCAATCTGGCAATCGTAGCCCTCCAATGCGGGGTCTTGTAGTCGGGCCACCCCGCTCTTTCCTGCAACCAGATTTGACCATGCCGTGTCTAGATCGTTCCCGACCGGTGACACGATTCCCATACCTGTAATGACTACTCGTCGCTCCATGTTTCGTAGGTAAAATTAGCCGCAAACTCACCGCGCTTAACGTCCATTGCAAGGCGATTTCTCGTGTGAAATTTGAAGGTGAAAGAATGATTCCCGACCTCAAATTTCGATAACCTTCTCCCTCTCATTCATTGCCCCGCAGCGGGGACACTCCGCGAGATCATGTTCTGAAGGATCTTCAAAAACGTGATCGCAAATATTGTAGATAACGAAGTATTTCCTTCTCCGGTTCTCACGACCTTTCTGGAAAACTTCGGCTGCCACCCAGGCAAAGAAGACAGAACAGAGAATAATCGCGAGAAACACTGCAATCATTCCATCAAGGGTGACAGGAAACATGGTATTTAAAATTACTCGGATTCAATCATTTGCGAAGATCTGCCGGGCTTTTTCTGAATCCTGATTCGCCCTTCTACTGGATCATCCACGGGTAGAAAGCGCAACGTAGTCTCCACGACATCGGCAAATTTCTTTCGGTCACTTTCCGACATATCCCCCTCCACACCGGCCACAGCAACAGTCCCGTCACGCAATACAGAGAGCTTCACTGAAAGAGAGGGAAGGGCATCTAACTGCTCCAGATAATCCTGGAGTATCGACCAGGGAGCGACTTTACATTCTGATATTGCGCCCAGAAAGGCAACGTCAAATCGTGGTTGCGGAGCGTTCAGACCGGCAGGCGGCATGACGGTATCTATTGCAGGTGGAAGACTCCAGGGATAGCTGGGCTGCTTCAATTCAAGGTTTGCATCCCGATAGGAAGGACTATACCGGACATCACCTTCTCCGATTTCCACGCGGATTCCGGCATCCTTTGAAGGGGGAAATAAAAAAACGGTCCGGTCTTCAATCCGTTTCATCAAAGCTCGCACACCCGGATCAGTCGGATCCATCAATGTTATCGACTCGCCTTTCGCTTCAATGCGGGTCGGCGCCGGGTAAACCACTTTGAAAAGATAGAATCCCGCTCCGTGAATAATAAGCGAAAAAAACAAAAACCCGGTCAGGTACATCCAGGCCCGTTGATTTTTCGTCCAGTTGAAAACCGAATCCATTTCGGGATCTTTTTCACCTTCCCCGTGCACCAAGTGCTTTGTGAAAAAAGTATTCCGCATCTCAGAGCCCTTCTTCTTGCGTCGCGAACGAAACTTCAAATCCTCTTCGCAAAACAAGTTGAGAAACTTCCATGACAGTTCCGTAGTCAATGGACTTATCCGCGAGGAGAATGACCTCTTTCGATCTTGTGAATGCGGCATCAAGCCTTGATTCAAGTCCAGCAAGATCGACACGCTCGTCGTTGAAATAGAATTCAGATGAGTCCTCCGGTATCAGCGTAATGATATGCGCGTCCTCCGCAGCCGGGAGCACCGAATTCGAGAGCGGCAACTTAACTTCGACGCCGGATTTCAGAACGAAGTTTGATCCGAAGAGGAAGAAGATCAAAAGCAACAATATGACATCGACAAGCGGCCCCGTGTAGAGCATCCCGGCCCGGTCGCCCAATGTTGATTCCAGTTTCAATTGGAAATTCCAGTTCTTATTGATTGAATTGCCAGAGCAATTCACAGGCTACCCGTTTTCTTCAGCCGCATCTTCCTTCGAATCCGGACGGATTGATATGATATCAGTCGGAGCATTCCGAAAATCACAAATCGCATTCACGATTTCAATACCGGCGCTTTCCATGTCATGCATGATGTTTTTCGCGTAAGCCCGAAGGTGGGAATAAAAGACAAATGCCGGGATGGCCACCATGAGGCCTGCTGCCGATGTAATCAGGGCCTCGTAAACTCCCTGAGAGATTTCGGAAACGGTAGCAAATCCACCGACCGCATTGATTTGAACAAAGGTATCAACCAAACCAAGCACCGATCCCAGTAGTCCGATAAGAGGAGCGATGTAGGCTACGGTCAGCAGAACGGCGAGATGCTTCTCCAGTTTTGGAACCTCCAACTGGCCGCTTTCCTGAACAATTTCTTTCAGTTCGCTTCTGGGAGAAGAATAGCGACGAATAGCAGAATGAATGACCCGTGCCACGGGACCGGGAGTTGCCGCACACTCAGAAAGAGCCTCGGCATAAGCCTTGTTTTTGATGAGGTTACGCAAACCGAACATCAAATCACCGACATCGATTCTAGCACGATGAAAGTAGAAAAGTCGCTCCAGAAAGATAGCTATCGCGATGATCGAGCAACCGAGCAGAAGCCACATGAGAGGCCCGCCTTTGGTGATTAAATCCATTGCTTATGAGATGTGTTGCGATTGGGCACGGCTTCGATTCGCCGCTTCTGAATCTTTGAACCTCTTACCATAGCCCCGGAATCGGGAAAAGTGGGAATTTTCCCGGCTGGGATCAGTGTAGATTTAAAAATATTGAGGCCTGGAGATTCCGCCCTCCTGCTCCTGCTCTTCCTCTTGTCCTGAATCCTCCGCGGGTGAATCAACGGTATCTGTTTCCTCCTCATCGATTTCAAAAATATCGGGGGCAACAGACTCCTCCACAGGTCGTTTCACCTCCTCCAGCGGCATATACTCCTCTTCAACGGATTCTTCTTCTAATTCAAAGATATTCTCAGGATGAGTCTCGGGGACGGATTCAATCGCGCCCGGAATATTCGAAAAATCCGAAGGAACTGAATTGGACTCAAGCGCCCCCTCCCTCTCCCCGGATGGTTCCCTTAAGGACGAATCTTCCTCATCCACCTCAAAAATTCCTGGAGAATCGCCTGTATCTGATATTCCCTCCGCCGGTTCGGATTCCAGCTCAAAGATTGAATCTGCTGTTTCCGAAAGGGACGTCTGCGATTCGTCCACCCCCGTCGACTCAGTATCCGATTCATCGGCCATTTCGAAGATCGACTCTGAAACCTCCTCCGAAGTCCCTGAAACGGAACTTTCGATTACGATCTCCGGCTCGCCAAAGTCAAGAATTTCAATGACTGGCTCAGCCTCTTCAACAGGCGGCTCCGGTTCTTCAACAGACAGTTCCGGCCCTTCAACAGGCGGCTCCGGTTCTTCAACAAACGGTTCCGGTTCTTCAACAAACGGTTCCGGTTCTTCGAGGAATGACTCGTTCTCCACCCCCTGCTCTTCTAATTTATCTACGGCATCTTCGGATGAAACCACCTCCTCCTTCATCCTTTCAACCTCTTCCGAGCCGGGAGGATCCTCCGCGTCGCCTTCCCTTTCGATGTCGTGTCCCCCTCCACTCTTTTCTGCCACTTCCTCCTCCGGCTCCTCGAGAGCCTCCTTCGCTTCCGATTCTTCACGGACACCCTCAACAATTTCTTCCTCCTGCGTAAATGGAGTTTCCCGCATCGCTGCAACCGATGCAGCGCTCGCTGTTATTCGTCGGAAGGATCGCTTCGGAGGATCCGGATCCGCCGGCAGCTCGGGAACTTCCAAATCAACCAACAGGTCAACAAGTGCCGGCTTGATCTGGTTTGCGGTTTCCCGAATCACTCCAACCGGAGTTCCCGCTCTGCAAACCCCCACCAGTACAAACCGGTGAATGATTTCACTCAGGTACACAACCCGGTTCTCGCCCTGATGGAAACTTTCGATACCACTTGTCTCCCCCAGCTCAGATACCAAAGCCCGCATCGCTCCACAGGCACCAGCGACAAGTGCCGAAATCACCTCAATCGTAACTTCCTCTTCTGATGAAATTCCTGATACCACTGCTCCGCTTTGATCGACAACCAAAGCCGTTTCCAGTTCCGCATCCTCAGCAAAGTCTCGCAACTGGTCGTCGACCTGTGTTACCAGTTCTGCGCTAATCTCCAATGGTACCGCCGGGGAAACATCCCCGTCATTCTGCTCTTCCTTTTCCATGAAAAACTCCAACCGTATTCAAAACACCCTCATACTACCGCTTCAATAGCGGCTCGTCGATGGCTGTTTTTTGAAACGATAGAGCGGCGAAATCCTTTGATGACCTGCCGGGTGGTCCAATCCAGCGTCGCAAAGATCTGATATCCGGTAGAGGCGCAACTGAGAAAACTCGGGGACGTCACCTCGAGCACCTCATCGAGAACTGCAGGCGGCGTTGCATTAACGAGATCTCTTTTGTTAAATTGAAACACAAACGGAATGGTTTCGGGCGCAATGCGGTTTTCACGAAGACACGAGTATGTGTCGTCCAATGCCCTGCGGTTTGACTCCAGTCTTCCGGGAGCTGAATCCGCCACAAATACAACCGCATCGGCTCCGGCGAGCACTGCCTTCCGCGTTTCCCTCATCACTTCCTGACCCGGTACTGTGTACAACTGGACTCTTACCCGGTATCCATTGATCTCTGCCGCTTCGACGGGAAGAAAGTCGAAAGAGATCGTGCGATTCTGCTCAGTCGCAATTGAGACCATGTCCCCACGCCACCTCGGATCCAAACGACGATGAATGTAGTGAATATTAGTCGTTTTTCCGCCAAGAGGCGGGCCGCAATAAACGACTTTAAAATGAATTTCGTCCCGCTCGTGATGAATCAAAGCCATCTTTGTTTTATTCCTTGAGTTTGTGGATGTTTCGAGCAATCAAGATGAGCTTCTCTTTCACCCCGGGACTGAATCCCGCAGATGAATGATTTACTGTCACGCAGCATTCCCCTTCCAGAAAAAGGCTGACGGTTCCGCGATCAGTATGGAGAGTAAATGAACGGGCCTCCGGGAGACCGGTAAGTTTGGCGAGATTTCGAATCGTACCAATCATTTCCCTCGCCTCGCTACCGAGACTGCTCTGCTCCGTTTTTGAGGCCTGAACCAGTTTTGACCTGGTTGCAAGCGCACACCCTTCAATCCCCTGAAGGCCGACAATCTTCCGGGCCAGTGCAGCGAGGGTAAAACTCTCATCGGTAGAAAAAATAGCGCGAAATTCCAAATCCCGGAGACTGATATCCCCGTCGACTTGCATAGATTCGGCTGGACCTGCAGTGGGAGCTACCGTCTCTACACGAATTTCAGGTTCTTCCGACTCAGCGGAATCGTCATCCCCGAAAGGAACCGGTTCTTCGACGGTCGGCTCAACGCCAGATTCCGGAACTGCAATTCCGAGGTCATCCAGCTGAAAATTGGGTTCAGGGGTATGGTCACCTCCATCGCTCCAGACATCACGCTTTGCCTCAGATCCAGCAGGGTCACCGATGGGAGCGAAATCTGGAAAAGCGGAAAAATCAGATGAGGGGGATTCTTCCTCCATAGTCGGTTCAGGAGCCGTTTCGATGCGTTCGACTTCGGTCGCTTCCGGCTCCTCAGGGGCTGGTTTTTCCTTCTCCCCTTCTTCAAAAGGAGCGCTTGATTCAGGTGGTGAGAAACCTTCTACGGACTGAAAACCTGATGGTAGATCCTCCTTCGACTCAGCCGCGGCAGGAGCCTCCTCTTTCGGCGCGAAAGACTCCGCTGCAACACTGCTCTGATTGATCATATCGCCAAACCCCTGATTAAAACCTGACGGCAGCGGTCCTGGTGCCGGACTATTCGAAACAGCCTCCGATTTGGGCTTTTCCGCGTCTTCTTCTCCAGAACCAGGTGCCAGATCAGCATCAAACATCGCGCCCCAGGAGTCACCATCGTCTTCCCTTTTCGATTCTTTGCTCCCGGAATCAGGAAACGGTATATCACTGTCTTTATCGGCTTCCTTGGAGAAAAGAGTCGAAAATCCCGCATCACTGTCAAACGGATTCAACCCGGCGGGAGCAACCTGCTCCGGTTGCGGCGCGGAAGGCGGTGGACTACCGGGAGAATTCAAATCTGCGAACGGATTTGCACCCGTCCCGAACCCGGGCTGGGCATCAGGCGGAGATTCCCCTCCCCCGTCAACCGGCTCACCGGACGCTTCCTCCCGGGCTTTCGATTCCGGTGATTCGAATCCTGTCGGAATTGAGACCTCAACTTCCTGCCCGCCCGGCATGATATCCTCAAATTCAGCGAATGGGTTCTCCGGGGAGGGTTCGGGTGCACCAAACGGACTTTTCGTCTCCCCCTGCCCGCCGACTTCCTGGCTGACTGGTGGCTTCCCGGAAGGGGCGGCTGCCTTTGCTGCAACAGAAGTTTCGTCCACCCCTGGTGACCAGAATGGATTGTCCGTCCCCCCACCGGTCAGTTTCTGCGTTGAAACAGTCTGCCCTGGACTCCCACCACCTTGTGCCGACTCCCCCATCATTCCGCCCAGTTTTGTGGGAAGCGTCACTTTCGAATCATTGAGCGGAGTGATTTCCGCGGCAAACAACTCCGGAACAATCCGATAAATTGTCGAAAGCGAGACGTCACCACTCCCGTCTGCGGGCATTGGAATCAACACTTCCTTTTCCATGGGAATTCCACTCTCTGCAGAGATCGCGGGGGGTATAAACGGCAACAGCTCGTTTACCTGAAAGGCCTGCGCACTAGCTGCCTGAGCCGAGGGAGCGGAATCGACAGGGTTTTCTCCTTCCGGTGTTCTCTCCCCCGGAACCCCTTCGGCAGCGTTTCGACCACTAGCGCTGGCACTATCGCCGGGGGGCTCCGCGCCGGGGGTTCCATCTTCTTCAGAGAAAAGATTTCGGAATGTAAATGACATGGAGGCCAGTGGTGAGTGGTTTGGGAATTCTCAAATCCAGATCGATCAGTCAGCAGTCCAGAAAAATCGATGAATTATGAATATTTTAGTAATCTCAGATTATAGTGGCGAAATTGATTTATCAAGAAGTTTTTATTATTAATGTATATTAATTAAAATTCAAAAGCTTGTGCCGTTTCATTTCGCACGCAGACACTGCGAGAACAAACCGTGGATTTCAGAAAACGGACTTCTAAAGTCCAAGACACAGGATACCAACGAGGATCCCATTGTTCACCGCATGAGCGACCATCGGCGCGATAAGCGAATCCCTCCATTCCCGTAGCATCGAGAATCCCGCTCCCATAGCTGTCAGCGCAGGAATCGCCATCCAACCCTGCGGATGAAGTGCTGCGAAGATCAATCCTGTCAAAACTGCTGACACCAAAAACTTGAAACGCCCTCGCAGGTATCGATGAAGAGCCCCGCGAAAGAACAACTCTTCGAAGAGCGGCGCGAAGCCCGATGCCAAGAGAAGACACAACATTCTTTCGACAACCCCTCCCTGATAGATCCATCCCACAATTGGATGCGTGGTAGGCCCGGGCGAGGGACCGCCCTTCGCTTCGGATCCACCCGGTAAGCCCTCCGGGGAAACCGGCAAAGAATCGAACCACCCCACTACAAGTGTCAGCAAGAGAGTGAGCGAAATTCCGATCGACGCAAACACAGCAACACCAGCATACCCGATGATTCCGGCCCCAATTTCCTTAATCATACCTTTGCCGCGATGAACTCCAAGTGATCGGAGAAAAGCACGGTAGGGAATCCCGCGAAATATTGGCCAGAGGAACGGAATGACGACAGATGCCCCGAAGAAAATCATCGGCACCGACGGAGATGACACGAGCATCTGGAAATCTCCTCCGAATCGTAGCGCAGCAACTCCCGCCACCTCACCCAGTGCCATTATTCCGAGGTAAATGGCAAAGCACTCCAACATGACTCCCCGTGGGCTGACGCTTTTGTCAAAGTAAGAGACCTTCTTCCCCTCACGCTGACGGACGATCATCGTAATAATCGCTACGCCGCCGAAAATGATGGCCCCCAGCGCGACCAGAAAAACACTTGCCACAACGAGCAAAAATACGAGCGCACGGGTCCGGATCTCTGTCGATTTCGGTGGCGGGTCCAGACCCGGGGCACGGGCCAGTTCCGCAAACCATCCAAGATAGGCTTTTAACGCTTCCCTCTCCCCATCTTCAACTCCTTCCGTTACCGCCTTCAGCACGAGTTCACGCATTTCCTCTGATGCTTCACTGGAGATATTTTCTGCGGTCTTTTCGGGATTGGATCCCGGGACTTTCAGAAAGCTCTCCAGCATAGCGATCGAAGCAATTCCCCGGTCGCCACCTCCCATCTCACGCAGTTCCTCCAGCGTTTGCCCTGCCTCTGCCGGACTGAGAGTTCCAGCAGCAATGATGACCTGACTTTGAATCTTCAGCATCGCCAGGTCCGCAGGATCAACCTCGGAAGAATTCTCACCCGATTCAGCTACAGGAGAATCCGGAGAAAACAAATTCACCGACCAACCGATGAAAAATACCGAGAGAACGACAAGCGGCCAGGCCCATAGTCCCGCCTTCTCGTTAGGCAATGCGGGTGGACCGAGCCGGGAAGACGGCGGAATTTCAATCATGTGAAATGCGGGGGCCGGAAAAGGGATGCCTCGAAAGCGACGTCAACCAGGGTTGCAGGAGTAACTGAACCCTGCTGACTCGACGACCAGTCCCAGTTTAGCGAAACCGACTCCCGATCACTTTGCACTGACGTCGTAGCAGATCACGATTTCCTGATCACGAAGAAAAAGCTTTCCACCAACCACGACGGGGTGAGTCCAGATCTTGCCTTTCGGATTTCTGTTCGCGCTCTGCGGTTCAAGAGTCAGTTGTCCCTTTTGCTCGAATCCGTCCGGGCTTGCATCAGCCAGCGTAAGAACACCATCCCCTTCGTTCAAAGCATAGAGTTTTCCATCCGCGACGTGAACCGAACCTTTGGAAGTGTATTGCCCTTTTTCGTTCCAGGTCATTTCACCGGAATCCCAATCCTGGCAGATGAGGCCTCCTCCGTCAGAAAATCCGTAGAGCTTTTCACCGACTTTCACGACACCACCGTGGTGATTCTTCATGGTTTTATTCACCCAGACGTCTTCAGTGGAAAAGTCCTCTTTCACCCGGACGAGCTTGCATCCCACACCGTAGCCTGAGGTGATATAGATTTCATTCCCGTCGACAATCGGTGTCGGAATCGCTGCTGTCTTTCCATCCCAAGGAGAGCTCCAGAGCAGCTTCCCGTCCTCTGCGGCGACCCCGACCAGTTCTCTCTCAAAAAGACGCACATACTGTCTCACCCCGTTGATCTCGGCCGGAACGATTGTGGCATACTCCGCTTTTCCGGGCTTCACATCACTGGCTTTCCATACGACTGCTCCGGTGTCTTTCTTCAGACAGACAATTCCTGCATCCTCCCCACCCGGGGCAATAATGAGATTTTCTCCATCCACAAACGGAGATGCGGAATATCCCCATCCCCCCCATTTGCCACCAAAATCATCCACGTAGTTCTTGTCCCATTCCTTTTTGCCGTCTTCGGCATTGAGGCAGACGAGAGTCCCTTTGGGACCGAGAGCATAAATTTTGCCGTCAGAATACGTCGGCGTACCACGCGGCCCGTGCCCCCAACCTGCACTGTATCCCTGCTGATCATCTTTCGAGTAACTTGTATTCCAGACTTCTTTCCCGGAAGCAACGTCGACGCAAACCACAGTGACGTCGTCGCCCTGAGTGCCCTGGGTGAAAAGCTTTCCGCCTACAACAATGATGCCTGAATACCCCAGTCCTGCGCCTTCGTAAACCCAGAGCTTCTCAGGTCCGCCCTCGGGCCATTCGTCGAGGAGATCGGCGTCGGGCGAAATCCCATCATGGTTCGCCCCCCGGAACTGTGGCCAATTGGCTCCCGCTGAACTCGCAAAATTCGTCGATCCGCCCGAAGCCTGCTGCTTAATGAATTCCTGATCAGCATCGCTCAAAGAGGTGATATCGACCTGTCCCACGCGACCGTTCGCAAGCCGGAGGTGTGCTTTTCCCCCTTCCACTTTCACGAGCTCCGCCTCGATTTCTTTACCTGTTTCCTTTTGCTTCCATGTCCGGGCAAAAAGTGACGAGGAGAGGAAAAAGAAGGCCAGCAGGAGAGTCGTTGCGAATTTCATCGGTCAACTGTCGCGGATTTTCCCAAAATTGGCAAGCGGGGACCGTAGCACAAGCGAGGATGAATTTGCTGTCACAAATTCCCTCGCTTTCCGACACGAGTCCCTTGCAAGGATGTCCCTATTTGAAGAGAATACAGATTGGTGAAGGCACATTGATCACGTGCCCGCGCTGATATGTCAGTTTACCGGTTTCCGGGTCGACAGCATGAACCGCGACAGTATTGGAATCCGCTCCCGCCGCTAACAACCATTTCCCTGTGGGATCCAGATTAATATTTCGCGGGAAAGCTCCACGAATCGGCTGCACTTGAACGATTGAGAGCTCTTTATCCGCCCCCTCGAACTGATAAACCGACACGGAATCATGCCCGCGGTTTGATGAATAAACAAACGGACCGTCCGGGTGAACGAGAATCTCGGCTGCGGAATTAAAATTCTCGCCCGCCTTCTGCTCCTCCGTCAATGCCGGGGTAACAGAGAGTTGGGTCGCGACTCCGGAGTCAGCATCCCACCGATAGACAGTTACGGATAAGGTAAGCTCATTCAGCAGAAAAATGTGTTTTCCGTCATTGGAAAACCGCATGTGACGAGGCCCCCCTCCGGGCACAGACTTGGCAAAACCGTGTCTCGAAACAGCCGTAAAGTCATCGCTGACCTTATAGATGACAATTCCGTCCATCCCGAGATCGGGTACAAGAGCGTAACGTCCATCAGGGGAAAATCCCGCCCAATGAGGATGCGGAGATTCCTGTCGCTTTTCCACGACCCCGGAGCCCCCCTCATGCTCTGTCACGCTGGGTGTTCCCAGTTTTCCTTCGTCGTCCAGTGGGAAAAATGCAACTGAACCTCCACCATATTGAGCTGTCAGCAAAAATTCTCCCGAAGGGTGCACCGCTATATGGGCAGCCCCTCCGTCGCCGGTAGCAACAAAATTAATTCTTTCGAGCGATCCATCATTCCCGACCCGATAGCCGACAACGCCTCCCTCTTTTCCCTCTGTCGCAACAGCATAGAGCTTTTCACCGTCAGGATGAAGTGCCAAAAAACCGGGCCGCCCCGTTTTTGCCGCCAATTTTGACGGAGTGAGCTTCCCGGTCCCCGTATCGAAAGTTGCCTGATAGATTCCCTCAGCGTTTGCGCCGCCCGTGCCAAAGTAAACGTGATGAGTTTCTGCTGAAAGGGTCGCAACCGTAGCGGCAAGAGAGAAAAGTGAACAAAGAAAAGTAGCCTTGCTTATCATGCGGGACGGTAGCATACCCTTCCACTCAGCGTCAGGCGCAATGGCGGAATTCGAGACCGTTGTTTTCAACTTTAGATACAACCACAAAAAACCGGACGGTTTCCCGTCCGGTTTTTCCCTGTTGTTGAGGCTGTTGCGGTTGCCTTGTGATTAGTAGTGGAAACGAACTCCGGCGAGAAACGAAGTATTATACTCGTCGATCTCCATACCGAATTTAACGCCAACGTTGTCAGTCACGTGGAGGATTACCCCCGGAGTGAACAACCATCCGTAATCATCGACACGTCCGTGAGTTGTAACGTGGTGGCTGAGGTATTCCTGACTATAGTCCCCCTCACGCCCCAGGTAGTAGGCTTTGGCATACCACTCAAGACGGCCTGTGCGTGCTCGAATCCCGGTTCCCATGTACCATCCCCAGGAATCGTAGTCGTGATCTTCGTATCCCGCTCCATATTCCGCATCGAGGTGTTCGGCACCGCCTTCGAAAATCAAATCAACGCATTCTGCAAGACGAACACGAGTGCCAGCTCCGAGGCGGTAGCGCTTCGTATCAACAGGAAGTACGTGATCCACCCAATCGTAAACATAACTTCCGCCTGCAAACGAACCATTCAGGTAGAAACTTTTTCCGATCGACTTCGAAAAGCCGATCCCGTAGCCATCCGAATCACGGAAATACTGTGAGCCAAAATCGGTGTGGATGTACTCCAGATCAATAAAATCGTAGGAGAGGCAATCATGGACTGCAGGCGGGGCTAACGGAGCAAGTTCCTTACCGGAACTGAACCAGTCGCCGGCGTCTGCAATCCCCGACGTGAGAAGCGAGGCTAGAGCCAGGCAAATCATTTGTTTTTTCATATTATTTATCCAGTTGTTTGTTTTTTGAGGATTTCAGAGGCTTCAAAGGCTCTATACTTTAAAACAAACAGGATAAATTATAAAAAGTCAAGAAATATTAAAATTTTTAGAATTCACACACTCAGAAAAGTCTGATATTTTACAATTTCCGTTGAACTTCTTTCCTGAACTGTGAGCAAAGCAGAAATGCAGCTTCACCGAATTACGATTCTTTTTTCTCAACTGAAAAGAATCGTGCCGTGGACTGACCGAAAATGCTCACCGTTAACGGGAGGGAAATCCTGTTTAACCAGAAAGCCTGCCAACTAAGGTTATGGACACCCCAAAAACAAAGGGAGCTGGCTGTTCATGTAATGGAACAGCCCTCTCTCTGAGATGCAATCATCTCTGCAATTCTAGTAATCTGTCTCGCGCCATGAAATGAGCTGCGACTCATCGTCATCCCTCGGTGCGGCAAGAACCATGTTCTCATCAAGGAAAGCATTTATCGTGGAAAGCACGGCCTCGTAGGAAACAGGATCCGTATTGTGATTAAAAAACGTGCGATCGCGGCCCTCAAATTCCACAAATTTGAAAGCACCTTTGCGCTTCGACATTTTATCCGAAAATTCGAGCGCATCATGAAAAGGGACAAGGCGGTCGCCCGTACCGTGAATCATGAGCATAGGAGGATGGGAAGCACCCGTGTAGCGCGACAAGCTGGCCTTCCTGGCATCTCCCGCGCTGGCAAACCTGTCAAAACCGTAGCCACCTCTTTCAATGTCGATGATAGAACTGAGTAGCACCGCCGCATTGGGGCGCTCGTCGGAATCGCTGTAGGGAGAATCGGGATTCGAAATGTGAGCCCCCAATGCTACGCAGCCGGCCATATTGGCTCCCGCCCCGGCCCCGATCAAAACCACCCGCTCAGGATCGATATGAAGCTTCTCAGAGAAATGCCTAACAAACTGAACAGCCGTCATCGTATCCTGAATGGCATCAATAGCTGTCGAATCGGGATGGGATTTCCTGTGTTGATAGTCAACGAGACCACAGACAGCCCCCCTTTCCACGTAGTAGAGGGCGTGGGGAGCGAATTGAATTATCACTCCGCGATCCCACGCACCACCGTGAAGAAAAAGGAAAACGGGTCGATCAGATTTCTCTTCCAGATCCCGGGGAAAGTAAAATCGAATCGAGAGGTCAGGTCCGCCTTCTACTTCGCGATAAACCAACGGCTGCGCACTCTCTAAAAGAATCCGTTCGCGTTCGTTGAACAGTTGAATCGATTTTGCCATGCCTGTGAGTCCGCGAGAATATCCGGACGGTTACGGAATTCAAGACGATTCGCCCCGGCGAAGAACTTCTCCTTTCCGTCCTCTCTCGTCCCATCGTAAACCTTACTGTTCAACCGCTCCGGAAGTGATACAATTCAGGCATGCAGAAACTCTTCGTGCCGATGTTACTCCTCATAGCGTCCCTTCCGGTAACCACTACCGCCCAGGGAGTCGCGAAAAATGCGCGTCAGGACCCGGCAATTCGCGTGACTCTCGAAGGTGCATACAATGGGTGGAGACAGGCTATGGTAGCGGGGAATCTGGAAAAATGGGAAAAATTTACTGCTTACTCGCGACAGATTGAAACCCGCAACCGCATCGTCTCTCAAAAAGCCCCTTTTCCTCAGGCTATGTTTGAAGATCCCATTCAACCTCCTTCCCTTGGCGGAATGATTGCTCTGGGTGTTTACAGCACCGGGCAAACCGCAACATCCACCTACTATGGCAAAGCCAACTTCGGAGGCGGAGCGGAATCTGTGCGCGACAATCTACTGGTTCTCCATTTTCTCCGTGAGGAGGGAACCTGGAAATTCGACAACCTTCGCGTCGTTAAACTGGGTGGAAACGCGGACCTCCTGCTGAAAATTCGCAACGCTGATTTCTCCTTTCTTGCGGACATGGAGTTTCAACCTCTCGCTGCTCTTCCCCCGGTCCCCCAGCCCGTTAACCAACCTGAGTTTATCGCGGAAGCCTGGATCGATTCAACCGGATACGAGGTGACCCTTACCGTTAACGGTCATCTCACGGGGAAATTCTCCAATGTAAAAGTCACGGAATTGGTAAATGGGGGGCTGAAGTCCGGCGTTAACACGATCGATATTCAGGTGCGACGACTGGAAGAGGTCGACGGGAAATCGCCAAAAGTTGAAATCGCGATCTACGCAGCGAAAGAACCGGGAAAGCCGGCCAACCGGATGTTCCACTTCAAGCCGGACGGCGCGGTCCCCCCGGCTACCAGCAGCAGCTTCAACGTGAACTGAAAACCGCGCCCGCTAACCAAATTCCGTGGAGCTCAGTCTTTCATGAGAACAACCCGGAACCCTACGTCGTAGCGATCATCGGAAGATGGCCGGGCTCCCATTCGGTTGGCGATGGCGAGGTCGTATTGCGAAGACCGGGTCCACCCGCCGCCGCGCAGGACTTTCCTGTCCGTGCCCACCCATTCCATTACCGGAGTTGAGCCTTCCTGCCGGACTCTTGTCACAATTGTCTGGGAATACCAGTCGCTGACCCATTCCCAGACATTGCCGCGAACATCGTAGAGTCCATATTCATTCGGGGCGAGCGTCCCGACAGCAGCAGTGGATTTTTTCCGATCGAAAAGACTCGAAATCGCCGCGTCGAGCTTCTGGTTGCCGACAAATTTGCTCCATTCCGAGTCTGTCGGGAGGCGATAGCGATACCCCTCCGGAATGTTACCGAGGCCACGCTCGAGAACAGTGAGCGCCTCGCAAAATTTTACGGCATCATACCAGGTTACACTCTCGACCGGGTGATCGGGCTTCTTGAAATAGCTGGGATTGTTACCTGTCACCCGTTCAAACTCTGCCTGAGTGGTTTCATGGGCTGCCACCCAGCCACCCAGCACTCCGACCCACGAAAGCTGTTGCCCAATTCCATTTTTGAAACTGCGGCTCGTTGCGGGCGCGGGATCATAGATCAATGCTGTATTGAAATTCATTTTGCCACCCGCATTGATCGTCCCGGAAACGGACCCGTCCCGGTATTGCTCCTTCTTCAGTGTCCACGAATACGCTCCGGGCGGAACCACCGGTAAATTGAGCGGAGTCCGTCCGATGGGGACCCCATTCGAAAGAACCGTCGCTCCGGAAGGCTCGCTGGTCAGATTCACGCTTCCGTAGGCAAACTCAAAATTCACAACATTCGTGCCGTCCCCTGATTCGATTCGCTTGCTTTGCTGCACTGCGCCCAACTTTTCATGCTGCGCATTAAACACAAAGTCCCCCTCCGGGAGTTCCGCACGAAACGGAGTCACCTCGACTCCGTTTCCGATTCTCTTTCCAGCAGCGAAAACGGCTGCTCCGGGTGGATCACTTTCGAAAGCGACAAGAGCACGCTCCCAGGAAAAATCGAGGTCCTCCGTCACTCCATCGACGACATCAACCGTCCGGACGATCGGATTCCAATCCTCATAACGAAGCTCGATGCGGTGTTTTCCCACCGGGAGATCACTCAAATTGATCGGAGTGCTCCCGACTTTCTTCGCTGCATCGTTCGCCTCTTTCGCCTGAATCCAGACTTCTGCCCCAATCGGGTCACTGGTAATTTTCAGTCCTCCTTTTGCGAAGACAGCGGATACAGAAGTATTGCGATTGTTCTCAACCCGAACGTTTTCCGAGTACTCCGGCCAACCCTCCACCTCGAGAAGGACCTGATATTCTCCCGGATCGAGTTTTTCAATTTTCACTGGAGTACTCCCCACCTTGACCAGCTCCTTCTGATCATTCTCCGCTTTCTTGATGATCTTGAACTCCGCTTTCGGCTCACTGACCACTTCCAGCTGCCCGGCGCTCCTGCTCAAGGTAATGGAATTCAGTGAAATAGGTTCTTCACTCTGCACAGAAACCGTTTGAACAACGGGTTCAAATCCATCTTTCGATATTTCGAGACGATGTTCCCCAAAAGGCAGTCTCGTGATCAGGGCCGGGCTGGTAAATTCCCCGACTCCGTCAATCGTAACCTTGGCGCCTTCCGGCCTCGTAACGACATTCACACTGCCGCGGGCCTCATCAAGCCTCCGGTCAATGAGTGGCAAAGACGCGAGGGCGTCTGCATTTTCCGGATCAAGCTCTTTTACTTCCTCGAAGATTCTGCGGGCACGAAACCAGTCACCGTCAGCGACCGCTATCCGCGCCTCGGCCACTTTCTCCGCAACCCTGCGATTTCTTACTGTTGTTTCCCGCTCTACTGTCTTTGCTTCTTCGCTTCGTTTGATTCCAACGATAAGACCAGCACCAGTTCCAATTACAAGAGCAACAAGAATCAGCAAAACCCACAACCAACGAGAGGGCCTCCGCGGATGGATCATCCGGGCAGGCGGCAGGTCAATTCTGGTGGTTTCCCGATTCATCCGGCGGCGAGCGGCAGGAACTATTTCAGCATCGGTTTGCGGGTCACTTCATTCTGAAACTCGACAAAATCGATACGGAATACTTTCCGCTCAATCATACTTTTCGTAAAGCACCGTTTTGTGACCCACTATCAGTCTGATTTTCCAAATTTTTTGCGATAGGGGAAACAAATTACGTTCGACCACCTGATCTCGTTGAATCACAGACCCGACAGGGTTGAATCCGCAGTATTCCAACAGACGGTTGCCCTTGAAACCGGAACAAAAAAAGAGCGGAACTTCCGTCCCGCTCTTTCTTTGAAAAGGTATCCACCCGGCAACTGAAGCCGGGCAGCCTCTGGTGATTGGGAATCTTATTCCTCCGAATCGCCTTCCGCAGCGTCGTCGCCGCCTTCTCCCGGACGCCATTCTTCGCTGGCGAGGTTGAAAGCCTGCTCCAGTCCGACGAGGTCGGAACTCGGGCGAAGCGCGTCGAATGCCGCAGTCTCTTTCTTGAGCTGCTCTTCGGAGTATTCGGCTGCCTTGATGGAAAGACCGATGCGTCGCTCGACTTTGTCGACCTTAATGACACGGGCCTCGACATCGTCGCCGACCTTGATGACATCCTTGACCTTGGCCACGTGATCTTCGCTGAGCTGCGAGATGTGAACCAGTCCGTCGATATCGTCTTCCAGCTGAACAAAAGCACCGAAGCTCGCGATTTTCGCGACGGTTCCTTTGACGAGATCACCAACCTTGAAGCGGGTATCGATTTCGCTCCACGGATCGTTCTCAAGCTGCTTGACGCCCAGGCTGATGCGCTGGTTCGTCTTGTCGATTTCGAGAACAGCTGCCTCGATTTCCTCGCCTTTCTTGAGAATTTCGGAGGGGTGATTGATTTTCCGGGTCCAGCTGAGGTCTGAAACGTGGATCATTCCGTCGATTCCGTCTTCGAGTTCTACAAATGCACCGTAAGGAGTGAGGTTGCGCACCTCGCCTTTGATCGTGCTTCCGATCGGGTAGCGGCTTTCGACTTCGTCCCATGGATTTGGCTCGAGCTGGCGAACCCCGAGAGAGATTTTCTGCTCTTCTTTGTTGATCTGGAGAACAACTGCTTTGACCTCCTGATCGAGTTCGAGAACATCGCTGGGGCGCGTGATGCGCTTGGTCCAGGAAAGTTCGGAAACGTGGATGAGACCTTCGACCCCACGCTCGAGTTCGACGAATGCGCCGTAAGGAACGAGTTTGGTGATCTTTCCGCCGACTTCGCTGCCGATAGGAAATTTCGAGTCGATGTTTTCCCAGGGGTTGTCCTGGAGTTGCTTGAGGCCGAGTGAAACGCGCTCTTTCTCTTTGTCGACGTCGAGAATGATGACTTCGAGAGGCTGACCGATTGCGAGCATCTCGGAGGGGTGGTTGATACGTCCCCAGCTCATGTCGGTGATATGGAGAAGACCGTCCATTCCCTGAAGGTCGATGAAAGCACCGAAATCGGTGATGTTCTTAACAAGACCTTCGACCTGATCGCCGATCTTAACTGACTCGAGGAATTCAGCACGCTGCTCAGCACGCTCCGCTTCGATCACCTCGCGGCGACTGAGAACGATGTTCTTCCGGATATCGTTGACCTTGACGATCTTGAATTCGTAGATGTTGCCGACATACTCGTTGAGATCCTTCGGCGGGATGATGTCGATTTGCGATCCGGGAAGGAACGCTTCGACACCTACGTTGACCATGAGGCCACCTTTGACAACAGACTTCACTTTGCCCTTCACAAGACCACCGTCTTCGTAAACTTTGACGATCTTGTCCCAGTTCTGTTTGTGAGCGGCTTTCTCTTTGGAGAGAACGACCATGCCTTCGTCGTTCTCAAGTTTTTCGAGGAGAACTTCGATTTCGTCTCCCACGGCAAATTCTTCGTCCTCAAATTCGGAAATCGGGATGATGCCCTCGGACTTTGCGTTGATGTCCACGACCACTACCTGGGTGCGGATTTCGATGATGGTTCCCCGCACGATTGAGTTTTCGCGGTGGGTGTGGAACTGGTTTTCGATCAGAGAAAACAGCTCTGGATTCTTGGGTATGATGGTCGCTGCCATATTTGTAAGTTAGGGTTGGTTGGTTGGTTTTTCGGCCTTCCGGTGTTGCTTCGAGAAAACCCCATCCCGTCATCGAAGCACCAGCGACGGGTGGAGGGCGGCCAATCTACGGGGAAAACACGCTTTCACAAGCAATTTTCCCGCAGGTTTCGCAGAGCCAAAAGGCCCGATTTAATCCCGCACGCGAGCTGAATCGCGTATCATGTTTCATGGAAATTGACGAAGTTACCTGTCCAACCTGCTTTGAGGTATTTTCGGTGCCGCTGCCGGGACCGGCGGAAATTCCATGTGAAGTCGACTACGACTGCGAAATTTGCTGCCGACCGATGGTGGTTTCGTTTTCGGGGGAAGACGGTGAAATCTTCGCGGAAGCCAGGGGGATCCACGACTGAATCTCCATGCCATCGCCCGCGAATCCCTACTCCGGAGGTGCTTCCGCTGGAGTTTCAGCAGGAGCGGCCGGTTTGGCATCAGTCGCAGGAAGATCCTCCTCCACCTTTTTTACAGGTGACTCATCCACCGTCTCAACTCCATCATCCGGCATCTTGTTTCCCCCGGAATCAGCGCCATTGGAACTCTGAGGCGCCGAATTCCCTCCCCCCCGCTTTTTCGGGTTTGCCGTATCGGAAGCAATTCGGAATCCAGTCCAGAAATTTCGTTCGCCGGCGGAGTCAGCAGCCCGCCGCGACTTGAGGTCAAAACCGGATTTCGTGGCGAAGGAAGCGCCTCTTTTCAAGGGAACTCGCTTGTCCGGGGAATCAGGATGCGCGTCCCAGGTGGCAGTCCACTCGCTGACATTGCCTGCCAAACCGATGACTCCGTAGCGGCTTTCGTCAGCTGAAATGGCGTCGACCGGGTTCCAGTAGCGGTATCCATCAATTTCCCCCGGCCCGCCAGCCTCTGATTTTTAGTGATCAACGCCACTGTTCAACTTCTTCGGATCGAAGTCATTGCCCCAGGGGAATGCATTTCCAGCTCCACTTCGGGCGGCTTTTTCCCACTCCTGCTCGGTTGGCAGGCGACCTCCCGCCCACTTGGCGTAGGCATGGGCGTCCCACCAGTCCACCCCTACGACCGGACAATTGGGATCAACCGGCCCAATGAACTTGCCGCCCTTCATCGCAGCCTTGTAGACTTGAGCCCATTTCTCGGGGATGTAATCAGACTTGCCTTCGGGCTGCTCCGGGTGACGCAGCGAATTCGCCTTGTCCGGGTTGTCTGCCACCCATTCCAGGAATTCCGCATACTGCGAAATGGTGACCTCGTTGCGCCCGATGAAAAATTCCTGCACTTCGGCATCGCCCTCATCCTGATACGGAAAGGCACCGGCCGGGATTTTCGTCAAATCACTGAGATCGCGAATTTCCGGCGTTTTTCCCATGAACAGAACCGCTGCCGCTGCGGCGGCCACGATAAGCAAACCGATCAGCGTTCCAACGACGAGAGCGGTTTTGTTCGTCTCTTTCTCATTCAGCTTGGCAACTTCTGCATCGGAGAGTCCCTGATTCGGATCGGTTGGGGAAAGAGATTTTTTGAGGCCGTCTATGGTATTGATCGCGTCGATCCGGTCCGCCCCCATGCGATCGACGAGAGAATGCAGTCCCGGATCACCGCCCGGCTTCAGGAACGGGGCAACCGCATCAGCAAGCAGCTGCATCTGCTGACGCTCTTCCTCTACAGAAAGCGGAACTCCCCGCCCGCGAACGGGGTTCGCAATTCGCGGCTCCCCGCTTCGCAGCATCAGGATGCTGTTTGCGGAAATAACCCGGTGAGACATGCCGCTTTCCCGCAAATAGATCAGCGCGTCAGCACCGGCCTCCAGGACACGCCAGAGAACGGATTCGTCGAGCTGGCTCCTGCGACGGGCCAGATCAGCGAGACTTGGCGCATCGACCAGCTCGAGGGTATAAAAATTCACTCCCAGCTCCTGGTCGCACTCATACACCAGCGAGATGGACGGATGATTTACCGAAGCCCGGGCACTGGCCTCATTTACAAACCCCTGCACCCAGTTAATGTCTTTGCGGTGTTTGCGATACAGCGTCTTCAGAGCAACCCGCCGACCGATCGATGTCTGCTCAGCCTCGTAAAGAGCGAAATCATTGTCCCTTTGAATTTCGCGGAGCAATTTGTAATCACCCAGACGAGTTCCAACGGGCAAGGCATCTTCGGGAAGTTGAATTGGCGCCGATTCAACCGAAGGAAGAGGCTCAGGGTTCGGTTCCGTGCTGGGAGCTGTCGCAATTTCAGGGGGAGGTGAGCTGACAGGCCCTGTCTCAGTCGGGTGTTCTGCGGCTTCGGCAGGCGGTGCAGCTTCGCTCTCGCCGGTATTCGAAATGGAATCAAACCACTCGAGGAGGACCCCGCGATTCACCGGCTTGAAGAAAAGCCGCTCGTTCTCTAGGATTCTCGGGTAAAACTCCGTCATGTCTTCGCGGCTGCAATAGACGCTGGGAAACAGATGAAGTTCACGATGCAGATGATCGCGAAGGTCCAGAATATCACTCCCGGTTTTCGCATCAATTCCGGCGACGATAGCAGTCAGTGCTTTCAGTTCCCGCACCTTTTCGAAGGCTTCGGAAGCGCTTGAGGCTTCAACAAATTCCGAGACCCGTTCGCCCAGGATCGAACGAATGTCGTTCCGATCAGCTTCGGATTCATCAATGAGCAAAACTACGGTTTCTTTGGACATGGCGGTTACGGTTCACATCCCCGGACGATCCGGGAACAGGGCATTTTCCGGTTCCAGCTGCCCCGACGGTTGCGGGGCACTGAGTGGGGTGTCGAGATGATACGTCTCCAATTCAGGAGGGCGCACGACACGATCCTGTAATTCGTCCTGATAATACAGTTGAATCACATATCCGAAATACTTTCTTTCACCTAATTCCCGCGCCTCTTCTTCGCTGAAAACGGGCTGGCTGTAGTTCACGACGATCTCCTCCCTGTTCTCAACTTTCCAGTCATAGGGTTCAGTCGGAAAAAGATAGGAAGTGTCGGCGGTGGATGGCTTGATGTCACTGCCATCCACCTGATCATAGAAAAAAACCAACACCGACAGGCTCTCCCCATCCGGCATAGCGCCCTCTTCCGCCTCAATGATGATTCGGGCCGAGATTACCTGCGCGGCATCCCCTGCGGGTTTTTCCTCGATGATGACCTCACCGATTTTCATGATTCGATCAACTGTCCCCGGAGCGGGAACCGCTTCCCCCCGCAGTTGCTGCCGGGCGATTGGGTAGTAGGCACCGCCTCCAATTTCCCCCAGTGACTCGACTTTTTCCCAGTAATTCTCCGCCTTTGCGTCGAGCCCCATCTGCCGGTAGGTCGCCGCGAGCTCAGACATGATGCGCGGATGCTGCGGGAGTGCCGCCTCCGCCTCTTTCAGAGCCTGTAAAGCCCCCTGCATATTGTCCGTCGAACGCAATTCCACACCGGCGGTAACGAGACGTTCAACAATCGGATCAGCGATCTCAGCGGCAGAAAGAGACGCCTGAGTCAGGGAATCGGTCAGCGAACCGGAAGCCACCGGTACCGCTTCCTCCGGCCCGACGAAACTTGGTTGATCAAGTGGAGGCTCAGCACTTCGAACCGGCTCAAGTGCCGGCGGTTTGTCTTCTCCCTCTGCGCCGGAGCGCACCGCGCTCTCCACTGGTGGAAGCGGGTTCGAGAGTTCAGAAATGCCACCGGAAACCGGGGGGGAATTTCCGGCTTCACCCCTTGCTTCCCCGGACCCTACTCCGGAAACGGAAGGACGAATCTGTGTCGGCGGATTCCCCGCAGGAACCTGCCTCACGGCCCCCTTTTCCTGTCCGCCTTCGTTCCCGAGCGGCATCGGTGGAAAAGTGTTCGTCATATCCGGCGGTGGCTGCTGAAAGGCCGGCGATGTTACGGCAAAAGACTCTGGAGGGCCTCCGGGACCGGGCCTTTTCATGATCGCCCAGAACACCCCGAACAACTGCAAAGCCGCCACCACGCCGATGACCCACATCGCCGACTGAAAGGTTTTTCCGGCCTCAGGCCGGTTTGATATCATGTTCTCAGCCATCTACAGACCTGCAATCACCCGGATTCCGCTGTAAAAGACGCTCCGGTATATCGCAAAGTTACGTGAGACCTGTTGATTTTCAACCGGCTGAAAAGCGGAAAACAGCCCGGTCGACAGCGGAATGAATCACGGGATTTCGTGCGCTTCGTTTTTTCGAAAAAAAGTCTCCACACGCACACGTTTCGACGGTATCTTTGCCAAGCCGCACCGTTCGTCACGAGGACGTAAGGAAGCAGCAATTTGAATCAAACCGTATTTCTACCGTGAGCAGCCATCTATCCAGCGACATCCAGATCGAAGGTGATCTGAACTGTTCCACCGATCTTATTTTCGATGGAGCAATTACCGGAAACATCAATTCCAAAGGGAGCCTCACTATCGGCCAGAACGCTTCCGTAAAAGGCGACCTGAAAGCCGAAAAGGCCATCATCGAAGGGAAAGTGGCCGGAAACGGCGACTTCAACTCCTGCCGGCTTTCCCCGACGTCTGTCATCTCCGGCTCTGTCAGCACCGTCAGCCTCCAGATGGAGGAGGGCGCCTCTCTCGAGGGCCAGTGCAAGGTCGGAAAAGCCAAGGCCTAGCGTCTTTCGCATTTTTTCCTCCACGGCAGGCGGAGGAATGATCTTTCAAAAACCCCGGAGCGATCCGGGGTTTTTTCGTGCCTGTCGGGATCAGATATCGATCAGGTGAAATCTTCCAGAATCAGGGAACTCCACACCACGATCAGGACCGTCCATACGATAATCCAGAGGATCGACAGGGTCATCGCAACCCACCAGCGAGTCCGGCCGCGGGGAGCAAAACTCGAAAGGTTCTTCCGGTTTTTCAGGAGAAGGAAAACAGCAACTGGCGCAGTAAACAGAGTGAAAGGAGCCAGCAAAGTCACCAAAGCGAGAGCGCGATTGTCGTGAAGAATCGATCGGGCAACGAAAGTAGACGACTTCTTCTCTTCGCGAAGCCGATGCAGACAGGGCAGGCAGAGATCGAGATTGCCCCAGTGCACCGAGGCTTTTTCGGAAAGAAAGCACCCGCATTCGTCGCAGACTTTTTCCGCGGCCAGCTCGGGATAGAAATTGCATTTCGCCTGCGATCCGTCCGCCAGTTTGGGAACAGACTTGTCGACCGGTTCCCGATAGAGGCGGGGAAAAACGCTGAGATTGATTTCCGCCCGGCACACCGGGCAGTTCTCGTCGAGATGCCCGACTTCCGACTGCACACTCAACTGAGACCTGCAGGAGGGACACTACAAAACCGGCTCCTCGGCTTCGTCGCGGG
>JAKSBG010000332.1 GCA_022361255.1 Verrucomicrobiales bacterium | reverse complement strand
CGGCCACCAGGGCGGTAGTTCCAAGAAGCTTCTTCATCTGTCCCTCACATTCAAAAAGAGGTGTGCTTACAGAGCACAAGAACATGCCCAAACGGGACGAAGCTCGCCCCCCATGCTCGACTGGGAAACTCTGACATTGCGGGCCCACCGTCAAGCTGTCCGGACGCCTGTTGCGCGCGGAAACGGCCTCCTGTGGCAGAGCCGCCACATTTCCCTAACGGTCCGTTACCAAAATTGGGTCCGCAAGCGTGAAATTCCCGCAAACCCGCCCCTGGACCGATGATCCCACTGTCCCATCAAGTACCACCCAGCACGTTGCAGAAGCACGATCCGACACATCCGCCACCCGGTGTGTTGCACAAAAACCGCAATGGGTGGGCACCCAGCCGTGGCTCCGTCCGAACCTGGCCGACAGGCGGAGACCAAGTAGCCTCAAAGGCCGGGCATGCTTCAGGCGCCCGGGCCAACCGGCGCGCCTCTTGCCCCCGCGGTATGCGGCTCGCTATAAGCGAGATACGGGTTTTCCGGTGCCCGCCGGCCCGCCCCTTCACTTAATGTCGGATAGGCAGTCCCTTGAAAAAGCTAGTCTCACTTGCCGTCACCTGTGTCCTGACGCTCGGCATCGCCGCCTGCGCTGGCTCCGAGGGCGAACAGCGCTATCCGACCGAAAAGCCGGGCGGCAAGAGCGACCCGTTCGGCAACAGCCGCGCGGTGACCGAGCCCGGCATTTTCGGCGAAGGCGGCCTGTTCTCGCTGGGCTCCGGCGGTGACGGCGGCAATGGCAACGGCATCGGCGTCAACAGCTTCCTGTGGCGCGCCTCGCTAGACACTACGTCCTTCATGCCGCTCGCCTCTGCGGATCCTTTCGGCGGCGTCATCATCACTGACTGGTACACGGCGCCTGAAGCCCCCGCCGAACGGTTCAAGATGACGATCTACATTCTCGATACGCGGCTGCGGGCTGACGGCGTGAAAGTGTCGGTCTTCAAGCAGCAGCAAACCCCGGACGGTACCGGCTGG
>JAKSBG010000420.1 GCA_022361255.1 Verrucomicrobiales bacterium | reverse complement strand
ATGAATTCGGTAATCATGTATTTGGTGATCTCTTCGGGATCACCGGTCAGGAAATACCAGTCCGGAGAATCGATCCCCTTATCCTTTACCCATGCATCCATCTTCTCCGGTGTATCCTCTGCGGGATTCACACTGATCGAAACAAGTCGAAATCTGGGATCATTTCCAAACTGGTCTTCGAGATCTTTCATCACTGATGCCAGCCCGAGGCATCCGGCCGGGCAGTCGGTGTATTGGTACCCGGCGACAAAGATGTGATCTCTCATTTCGCTGAGCGAAACCTTTCTGCCATCCCGGTTGATCAGGTCAATATCAGTCTCCAGCCTCGCCACGTGGGGAGGTCTCCAGTTTTCATTTTCGTAGGCTGTCCGGGCAAGGTAGGCGCGGGTGACAAAAATCGAGCCGAACGCAATGATGGCACAGACGCCAATGATGGAGCCCCACCACGCAATGAGTTTCGAGCGGGGAATTTCGGGAGACGGAGGTAATTCTGAATCCGGGGAGGAAGATGGTTCCATAATATACTGATATCTTAATTCCGTCTGATCAGCTCAGTTCCAAGCGAGGTAGGATGCGAGCATCATGAGAGGAAGGTAAAGGAGGGTGTAAAAGAAAAGTCGCCGGGCATCGGCTCTTTCTCCACTGCGAAAAAACCGGATTGCCAGCCAGAGCATGACGGCCCCGAGCAAACCGCAAGGGATCGCCCCCCAACCCTGTATCGTCGGTGACCAAACAGGGTATAGCGCTCCAAGCAACAGGGTTAACACCGAAAATCCAATTGCGATTCGGGCAGTGCGGCGCCCCGACTCGTCATCATTCGACCACATCAGAAAGCCTCCCCGTTTGTATTCCTCCCGGTACATCCAGTTAATCGCAGCGAAATGCGGCATCTGCCAGAGAAAGAGGAGGAGAAAGAGAAACACACCGCCTGAGATCCACGGATCCGGTTTTCCCGCAAACCATCCAATGAGTGGGGGCAGGGCTCCGGAAATGCCTCCGACAATGGTGTTGAATGTCGATACCCGTTTCAAGGGGGTGTAAATGAACAAATACGTCAGAAGCGTCGCTGCCGCCATTCCCGATGACAAAATGTCGACTTTGACGCCAAGGTGAATGAGACCGAATGAACAGAGCAGCCAACCGATGATGAAAGCGAGGGGCTTCGGAATCCGGTTCGCCGGCAGCGGGCGGTCGGACGTCCTCCGCATTTTTGCGTCAGCATCAACCTCCATGAGCTGGTTGAAGACGGCCGAACCAAAAGCAGCGAGAGTAGTTCCAAGCACGAGGTGAAAAAGCATCCCCCAGGAAAATGTGTCACTTCCCTTCGTGGCCACGAAATAGCCGAAAACAGAGGTCAGCACCACGAGAATACTCAGACGCGCTTTTGTCAGTACGACAAAATCCTCCCTCACGCTCCTGAAAACGCTTTCCTGTCGTTCGGTTTGTTCTGATTTTTCCGCTTCTGTCATCGCTGCCTCGCCCGCGTCAACGGGACCGGAATCTATACTCAGGCGCCTGTTTTCGCCAGCGACGCATCAGTCGCTCTTCCCTTCCACGCGCGCACGGCGAAGACAAATGAAAAAGCCAGAATCGCCAGTCCATTGAGAACGTGAACATTGGTCACCCAGAAACTTTTGTCCGTCCCGATCACGGTCAAGCCGAGAACCAACTGGATGAGGATCAGGAAAATAATGAGCCCGATATTGCGTAACGCTTTCCCGTCCGACGAAGCACGGCCTACCGTCAGCCGGACCGCAATCCCCACAGAAAAAAGGAGAATGCAAACCGCCGTGAACTTGTGGAGAAACAGCACTGCGACGATAGGATCCTCAAATGACGGAATCCACTGCCCTTGCGTTTTCACCAGGCCCGAGTCTACGAGTCCGCTTCGATGAAAGTGGCGCATCGTTGCCCCGAATATGAGCTGCAGGAGAATGAGCAGCCAAAGCACCACGCCGGAAAACCTCGTCAGCCGTAAGCGCCGCTGCAGATCGGTAAATCCGCAATCCTCCCATTTCGGGCCGGCTATCATCGCGATGAGAATCAGCACGCAGAAAAAGATTTGTGCGAAACAGCCGTGAAACACGGCAAACCCGTCAGAGATTTCTGTCACCCTGAGCCCTCCGAGAACGGCCTGAGTGGTCACCATCAGGAGAGCGAGGGCTGAAAGTTTCTGGAGGGCATTCCATCCGCGCTTTCGCCAGCTCCAGATCAGCCACAGTATCGGACCCGCTCCGAGCGTTAGAGCGATCCACAGCAGCATCTGCTTTCTAACAGGATCAAACCGTTCCGCACCGGCAGCGATGAAAAAGCCCATCATCACGACCAGCCACACGATCAACCCGGCCACTTCCAACGCCCGTTTTCCGGTCTTGATGTAAGTCAGTCCAAAAAGAATCAGGACCAGAATCCCCACCGTTTTGGCGAGGAGCCGGTGCGTGTGCTCAAGAAAGGGAATCATGTTTTCCAGCCATCCCGGCGGATTAACAGTGCCCATACTGAGCGGCCAGTCGGCGAAAATCATCCCGGCCTGCTTGGTCGTCGTAGCGGCTCCCCACCAAATCAAAAGCAGGGAGACAAACACGATAAATCGCGCGTACCAGGACAGCGAGGAACCGGGGGTAGTTGAGGAATTCATCTCACTTCGTATCTACGTTTCTCCCGCGCCAAAAGATTGCCCTCAGAGCAACTGGCGCGGCCAGAAAAATGGCGGAACGCCTTCACGATCCGCCACTCCGCATTCAGTTCGATGGTGAAAGTCGAATCACTGCTTCGGCAGAAGAGGATTCTGAGAGTTGTTCCACTCATCAAACTCCTCCGAACTGACAGCGCTAACGAAAGCCACCATCTGCGCGTGCCCTGCACCGCAGAGCTGGGCACAAACGATGTTCCACTCCCCTTCTTTTTCGGGAATAAACCACATCGGAATCTCAGATCCGGGGATCGCGTCCTGCTGCGAGAACATCGGAACGATCGCAAGACCGTGAATCACATCTTTGGAGGTAACCTGGATCACGACAGGACGGCCGACGGGAACGACGAGCTCGTTTACAGAAACAAAATCATCCGCCGCGTTCGGATCCTCGGCAACGAGGCCTACCGGGTTGGCTCCGGAAATCCTTTCGTGGTCAGTAATTCCCACCATGTTATCCTTTCCGGCATAGTGGAAGGTCCAGCGATACTGCTCCCCGACCGCACGGAGGTTCACCACTTCATCGCCAGTGGGGCGAATGTTTTTATCAGCACGCTTTGCCCAGAGCGGGAACGCGAATCCAAGGAGGAGCACGACCTCAACAATAACGACGCCGATTTCCACGTGAGTGGAGAAGTGAGATGTCATCCCGGCATAACTGGCCTTCGGATTCTTTTTTCTCCGGAACTTGTAAAGGATCACAAAAAGAAAGATCGACCACCCTACGAAAAGAATCGCCATAAACCAGTGAATGAGAGCCAGCATATGGTTCCCGACGTGACCGTGACGGGATGCAATTTCATGCATTCCGGCGATATCGTTAATCCACTCAATCATAGTAAAATTTGGTAAAAGAAATAAGGTTCAGAAGGCTTTATTCTCCCGCTCCGTCGGTTGTCGGCTGCTCATACCGCTTCGCGCGCTTGGCGATGTAAACGATGAAGCTGAGAAAGCCCATAAGCACAAGGCAAAGAATTACGAGAAGGAAAAGAATCGCAGAGTTAGCCGCCATCGCAGTCTTCCCCTCGGCACCACTCATGCACATTGGACAGGCTAAAATCGGATTCATAAAGAGAACAGGTTGGTCGTTTTTAAACAATTACGTCTTTTGCCTTCCGAAGGAAACGAATCCCGTAAATGAGGAGGGACACCCCACCGGCGATACTGAGCCACCCCATAAGGTTGAACATGGACGGCAATCCGTGAGCGAGCAGGCACCAGGCACCGAATCCAAGAGAAAACACGGTGCAGAAGCCGATAAATCCGATGTGAAAAAATTTCAGTGACATGGGGCGTAAAGGGTTGAGTTATGGTTTTTCCACAAGTTTCCCGTTGGTTGTCTCGCGGGTATCATACTGCTCAATGATGGGATCCGCGCCTGCAAACAGCGTCAATGCCATCAGTCCGACAAAGAAGAGAAAGGTAAAGAGCAGCGTCTTGTAAATCAGGCCCTTCTCGTGGTTCAGGTGCATGAAAATCAACGAAACCAAAGTTGCTTTCGTCCCTGCCACGGCAAGTCCAATCACAAAATCAGCAGGAGTCGGTCCCGGAGGGCCCAGATCCAGAATCGGCACAAGTCCGAGAGCCAAAGTAACGCCGGTGAACACGAAAAGAGCAATACCAACAGCCCAGTACGTCTTTTTGTGCTTATCCCAATCGTGAGTTTCTTCTGCCATTCGAATAGAGAGTCGTCAGTTAAAAATTACATTCGTTCGCGTTGCGGGCTCCCTACAGGAGATACATCAGCGGGAAAAGGAAGATCCAGATCAAATCCACAAAGTGCCAGAACAATCCGCCCACTTCGACCCGGTTTGCGAGGTGTTCCGGGTTCTTGAGATACAGCTTCTTACCAAAAACAGTGAAGAACAGCAGGACCAGCGCACCGCCGACAACGTGCAATCCGTGGAGGGCAGTCATTGTGAAATAGAGCGCGTAGTAATTGCCGTATCGGGGACCGTGATTCCCCATGAACTTGATTTTGTCACGAGGAACAGTGATGTAGCTGTGATCTCCGTGACCTCCGCCGGCAGAGTGCTTCGCCTCACTCTTGTGAGGGGCTTCTCCATGGTGTTCTTCGTGATCACCATGATCTTCGTGATCAATGGTTTGAAGATTGAGCATGTGACCGCGAAGCATTTTCTCCGGAATTGTCTCTCCGCGAGCTTCGTAGTAATCCCTCATTTCCTCGTAGTGCTTCTGCTGCTTCGCGAAAAACTGCTGCTTGGCACTCTCATCATTAATGACATCCCAAATGATGGAATCGCGCTGCTTCTGCGGAAGAACCAGCTGCAGGTCAACTTCGTGCATCACGAACTTCACGTCATCACTGATCAGTTTTCCTTCCACCTTGGATCCGTCACGATAGTTCACAGAGCTGTCGGAATGGCCCACCACCTTCGTGGGCTTGGCATTGACCTGAAACGGCTCACTGGCAACGACGGTCGCCGAAGTGTTGAGGCTTACCGGAGCGGCTTTACCGAACTCCTCCATTTCTGCACGATAGCGGCGTCTCTCAGCAGTCAGCTTCTTCGATGCCGTCCGCCGGTTCTGATGGAACCATTTCTTAAATTGAGATTCAGATGAGATCTCTGTCACCTGCGGATCTTCATCGTCTTTAAATTGAACCGTGGCGGTGAAAGCGGGAAAGTCCTCATCGCTGATATCTTTGAGAAAGGCGGGAAGAGCTCCCTGGAGCCCGAATACTGCCCTGTTTCCTTCGAAACGGATCCGGTCAGTTTTCTCCAGAATAGTTCCTTCCATCACGGAATTGTCGACCAGCTTGATGCCGTGGTGCTTGTTCAGCTTGCTGTTGTACTCAACGGTTTTGACGCACATGAATACGACGGCGCAGGCCACGACGAAATACATGTAGATCTGATACTTGCGCCAGTTTCTTTCTTTCAAAGCCACCCAGGCAAAAACGACGCCGACAGAAGAGGCAATCAGGACCAGCGTGTTGAGAAAGCCCAGCCAGACGAAGCCCTTGTGAACATTCAGTCCCCAGGGCCAGGGATTGTCCACTCCGTCCTGGATGCCGGTGCGAAGAAAGACATATGCGGAGAACAATCCGCCAAACAACATCACCTCGGAAGCAAGGAAGAGCCATACTCCAAGCTTGGCGTTGTAGAGGCCCGTGTCCCGGCGGGGTTTCACTTCGTAGGGAATCTCCATAGTAACTAACTAGAATAAAATTGAATAATGCGGGGGGGGATGCGGATTTCCCCGTCCTTATGCAGGCTTCTCCTGCTCTCCTTCCGCAGTGGAAACAATCACAGGATCCTTTTCCCCCTGAGGAGTAAAGTCCGTTTCTGCTCCCGGCACGCTGTATTCGTAAGGTCCACGATAGGCAACCGGCTCACCGATGAAGTTCCCGTGCGGCGGCGGCGTCGGAGTCGCCCAGTCGAGAGTCGTGGCATCCCAGGGATTGTCGCCTTTGGCTTTCTTGCCGAATTTGCCACTGATGAACAGGTTGATAATGAAAGGAACCTGGAAAACGGCAAGCAACCACGCAGATGTCGACGTCACAATGTTCAAATCGATCATCAGAACGGGCTCATTTTTTCCGACGATACCAAGAAGTTCACAGATATTTGCGATGAACCCGTTGGCTTCAGCAAAAACCTGGTTGCTGATTTGCTCGTAGGCCTTGCCGCCATCAAAGGCACGTCGGTGGAAGCCGGCCATACCCTGGAACATCATCGGAGCAAAGATACCGTTCATGAGAATCAATGAAGGCCAGAAATGCAGCTGGCCGAGACGCTCACTCATCATCCGGCCGGTCATTTTCGGATACCAGTGGTAGATACCTGCAAAAAGGGCAAAGATAGTCCCCGGTGCGACCACGTAGTGGAAGTGACCAATCACATAATAGGTGTCGTGAAGGTGCAGATCCGGCAGACTGAATGCGAGCGGAAGCCCGGTAAGCCCACCGATTCCAAACATCGGAATGAAAGCGGTCGCAAACAACATGGGCGTGTTGAACCGGATGGAACCACCCCACATCGAAATGAGCAGCGAGGTAATCAGAATTACGGACGGAACCGAGATGAGAACAGTCGTCGTCTGGAAGAACGTCGAAATCGCGGGCCCCATGCCGGTGATATACATGTGGTGAGCCCACACGATGAAGGCAAGGAATCCGAGAACCATCACCGCATAGACCATCGTCTTGTAACCCCAGAGAGGCTTACGGGTGTTGCACGGGATAATCTCCGAAACGATCGCGATGGCGGGAAGAATCAGGACGTAAACCTCCGGGTGAGCGAGAAACCAGAAAAGGTGCTGATACAAAAGCGGACTACCTCCACCTGCTGCGTCGAAGGCCATTCCACTCACATTCAACCCGGTCGGAATGTAAAAACTTGTTCCGGCCATCCGGTCCATCAGCTGCATGATGGCGGCCACCTCAAGAGGAGGGAACGCAAGCAGCAGCAGAAAACCTGTTACGAGCATCGCCCAGACAAAGAAAGGCAACCGCATCCAGGTCATGCCCTGACAACGAAGGTTGATGATCGTACAGATGAAGTTCACGGCACCGAGAAGCGAGGAGGAGATCAGAAACACCATCCCCATGAGCCACTGCGTTTGACCGGTCCAGAACAAGTCGCCGTAATGGAGGTCCGTAGTGGTCGCGAGCGGGGAGTAGTTTGTCCAACCTGCTTTCGCAGCTCCTGACGGAAGGAAGAAGCTGACAAACATCAGCACACCACCAAGCAGGAAAAACCAGTAACTCGCCATGTTCAGCCGTGGAAACGCCATATCGACGGCGCCAATCTGAAGGGGAGTCACGTAGTTACCAAAGGCACCGAACGCGAGGGGGACAACGCCGAGGAAAACCATGATGGTCCCGTGCATCGCACCGAACATATTGTAAAGGTCGCCCGTGACTTTTCCGCCGTCATCGAGCCACGCCTGGAACCAGGGCCAGTCCGCAAGAAGAGGCACCGCGCGGTCCGGGTAGGCAATGCTCCACCGCATCACCATCATCAGGAAGAACCCGAAGGCGAGAAACACGAGCGAAGTAAATCCGTATTGGATGCCGATCGTTTTGTGATCGGTGGAGAAGATGTATTTCTTCCAAAAAGGCTCGTAATGATCGTGGTGATCGTGCCCCTCATGGACCGAGTCTGCGGTCTGTTCGGTAACTGTGCTCATAAAATTCGACTTGGTATTTAGACGCTACGTTGGATTCAAAGAAAGAGAAACGATGCTTTTTACAAACTTCGTTCAGACTCTTTTCCTCTTTTCTCTATGGTAGTGGATCGCCGGTTTGCAGGTCCACTTTTGCGCCGGAAAGGTTTTCATCCGCCGGGATCGCCAGAAGCTCCGCTTCCGTGTAGGGAGCGGCCTGACCGCTGAACTTGTCGCGCGCGGCTTGAATCATTTCAGTGGTAACCACACCCTCGTCACCTTCGGGCAGGGTTCCAAATTCGCGCCGGATGTAAGTAATGACCTGCGCAATCTTCTCATCGCTCAAATTGTTCCACGCCGGCATCAACTGATTGTATGTCTGCCCGCCGACTTTGAACGGACCATTGATCCCGTGAAGAAGGATGGCTCCGAGACGTGAAGTGCCTCCGTCTACCCACTCAGAACCAACGAGCGGCGGAAACTGACCGGGGATGCCCAGACCAGAAGCCTGGTGACAGGCGATGCAGTTGTTGTAAACCTTCTTCCCGTCTTTCATCCAGTCGTCGATCCAGGCAACTTCCGCGCCGCCACCATCATCGCCTCCCAGCGAAGGCCGGGCTGCCGGAACGTAATCATTGTTCACGTAAATGCTGTCGCGAAATCCGTTGCTGGTACTGAAGAGCTGACCTCCCCCGAGAATGAGAATAAAAGCACTGACTACCAAAACAGAAACCCCGACAGTCCCCTTCCCTCCAGGATGAAGCGCATTTTCACGGCGCACGGAGTCGTGGAGATCGGCTGCACTGACAGTGCCCTGCTCATAGTCGATATTGTTGTTTTCTTCGCTGGCCATTTTACCTGGTGATCACGCGTTCGAATGCTTAGCCTTTACCCGGAAGCGGTTGGTCCTTCTTCAGAGAAAGAAGGTAATCCACGAGAGCTTCCGCTTTTTTCGTCGGCTTGAGATCCTCGCCGTCCGGAGATTCTTCGTACAAATGAAGGAAAGCAGGCATCCCACTGTCGGGGTCGAGACTGCGGGGATCGGAGAGATGGCGATGCATCAGCTCCCG
The DNA here is from genome assembly GCA_022361255.1 of Verrucomicrobiales bacterium. Lineage (GTDB taxonomy): Bacteria > Verrucomicrobiota > Verrucomicrobiia > Verrucomicrobiales > DEV007 > Arctic95D-9. Next base: position 23,428 of record JAKSBG010000420.1, on the reverse strand, counting down.
TTCCGTAATCCGGTGCCCGACATTGGACAGGTCTGGACCGATTCGCTGGTATCCCAGTGGAGCAATTTCCTCTTGAAGATAGTCACGGGCCTGAGTTTCACGGGCAAGACCATCTTCCTCGCGACCGCCCCAACCGGGACGCCACATATCAGCTCCCGCGTAAGTAGGGCGGATCACCTGGGTGTGGCAGTATGCGCAACCTTCTGCGGCATAAATCTGACGACCGTAATCGCTGGAACCATTCCGATAGAGGGTGGGATCCGGGTATGCAGCGATACCGCCGTCCACTTCCTGCCCTTCCGGATAGGGGACCGGCTCAAGATTCGAGCCCTGGATGAACGGCACGATGACCAGGAAAATCCACGGTAGCGCAAATGCCAGAGAAATTCCGGCAATCAATTTGGCAAAACGATCAAACTTCATGCAGTCACGGAGAAAAATTTAAGAGAGGCCTGCGGCAGCCTTGGCGCTGCCTGCTTTACCGGGTTCGCTGTGAAGGAGGGTCGGGCCCTCTGACTTACGTCCCTTCCCGATGAACATCTGGTAGAGTTGGATGAGGAAAAGAAGATTGGAGTAACCAATCAGAGCCCATGCAACAATACGTCCGACAATCGAGGCGGTTGAATTAACAAACGAAACGGAAAACGCCCGGTCCCAGATCGCAAGATCGCCGCCCTGAGCTACTCCACCGACGAGTGTTGCGACAATTACCGTGACAATTCCATAGGTGCTGAACCAGAAATGAATCCGGATCCTGCTGCCGGAGGGCCATTCCGAACCCGTAATCCGCGGAACGATGAAATAGATCGCCCCGAAAATGGTCATCGAGAAAAATCCGTAGAATGCGAGAATATCGAGACCGGCAACAAAGTGCGTGAACTGGAGATCTTTCCCGAAAGAATAAGTAGAGCTGGCAGCAGAAAGAATGGCGTAGATTGCCAGCATCAACATTCCGAAAACGGTGAACCGGAGTGAGGGACTGTATTTCCACAGCTTGGAACATCCTCGAAGTGAAATCATCAGGTTCACCACGGTTGCGAGGATCGCAAGGAGGATAAAAATCGCAGCTGCTCCGCTGACGGCTGACATCCACGCGGGGAAAGGTCCACCCATATAGCGGGAGAATCCGGTCCAACCGGCGAGGAAGGCAAGAAGCCAGAAGCTGGCATGCGCGAGAGGATAACTGAAAATCGGGCGACCCGAAATCTTCGGAATGATGTAGTATGCGACCGCCAGGGAAACGGGTGCCATCCAGAAATAACTGAGATTTGAGATAAACCAGGCACCGAGTCCCGCTCCCATCACGGGTGCTGTTCCCTTATTAATGAGAACGTTTGCGGTAATGAAAATCCACGGGAACCAGAGAACAGCCCCCACGATAAACATCTCGGATATGTAGGGAACCCCTTCACGACGGGTGCGGAACATCGGAACGACCCACATTACGGTCAACGCGTAGGCAATTGCCACCACCGGCCAAACCCAGGTCGGGAAATCAAGCAGGGGAATGGATTTCCCGAATCCGAACCAGACGGTAATCACGGACAGAGTAACCGCAGCATTCCAAAGATGGCCCGTAACCAAAATCGCGACACTGTGACGCAAAGGGGTACGGGTCAAGCGTGCCATTAACCACAGAGCAACCCCGATTCCTGCCTGCATCGCCCATCCGTAGACGAGGGCGTTCATATGGGCGGGAAAGAGCCTCCCGTAGCCCATGAATTGACAGTCATCCCGGAGCCCCGGGACACGCATCTTCAAAGAGCTGAGAAATCCGAGAACGGTTGCGGCGAGAAGCCATGCAGCCGCGCTGGTGAAGAAAAACATCACCGGGTAGCGTGTGGAACGATCAATCGTTGCACGCTCCTCAATCTCCTCCGGTGTTGGTTGTGGAACTGTCATAAAAACGTCGGGACCCCCGTTTATCAAAACTGTTTACTTTTTCTCCTCTGCAGCCGCGTCTTTCTTCGGCGTTTCCGCAGCAGGTTTCTTTTCGACCTTCGGCTTCTCCTCCGCCTTTTCCGCAGGAGCTTCCGGCTTTTCATCGGCCTTCGGCTTTTCATCGGCCTTTGCCTGCTCCTCCATCTGCTTCATAAAGGTGGGGGAACCCGGAACAACCACGGCTGACTTGGATTCTGCCGCAGGAGCCTTCGCAATCGCAGCAAGGGCTTTGTTTACTTTCTCCTCGTCAACAAGCTCCGCCTGCGCCGCAAGAACTTCTTCCCGGTTCGCGATGCGGGCGTCAGTGACCTCAGCGCTGAAAACACCCTTGTAGGCACGGTCCTCAATTGATTCGCGCCCCGCGAACCCCGAAAGGACCATGGCGAGAAATCCAAAGACCGCAAAAAGCCCCAGCGTTCCCGCGATATATTTCAGGGGAAACTGAAAGGATGAAGTCGAGCTACTCATGAAATTTTCTTAATTCGATTCGATCAGTTAACAACATTCAGCGACTCGTCGAGACGAGGGTCGCGGCAGGGAAAAAGGCTCGCCGTGCCCAGTTGGCGGAGCAGAAAGTAGCCGAACAACCCGGCAACACTGATAAAGGCGAGAATATCAAAAACGATCGCTCCGGGCATCACCATTTTTTCCCCGTTGGTCAGGGAGGGTCCACGCTCCGGAATAATGATCCAGTAGATGTCGAGGACATGCATTACCAGGTTCCAAACCGCAACCGCCGAGAGGACATGGGGAAGCTTTTTCACCTTCTGGATCAGAAGAACGACAAAAGGGATAAAGAAATGCCCGATGACGAGGAAGGTAATCGTGTAAACGTTCCAGAAATCACTGTTACGGGTCAGGTAGAACTTGGTTTCCTCTGTGATGTTGGCATACCAGATCAGGAAAAACTGAGAGAAAGCGATGTAGGCCCAGAAGATCGTGAACGCGAGCATCAACTTACCCATCAGATGGTAGTGCTCCATTGTGACTACGTTCTTCAGATACCCGGCACGGCGGAGAAGTGTGAGAACAATCACGAGAAGCCCCATCGAATTCAAAGCGCAGCCAGCGAAAAGATAGACACCCCACATCGTCGAAAACCACGTGTAATCCAGCGCCATAAGCCAGTCGATCACGAGAAAGGTCCAGGCGGTTGCAAAGAACGGCAGAAATCCACAACTCCAGCGGCGCGCCAAACGAAGCCATTTCGGATCGCCGTCTTTATCCTGCTTGATTGACCAACTGCGCAGAATCCAGGCGATCGCCGTGAGAACGAGCAGGTAGAAGAGATAGCGAATATTCCACGCAGCAGGATTGAGAAACCCTTCCTTCACGGCGAGAAGCGCATTGGCCTTGCGGTAGTATTTTTCAACAAGCTTGTCGTTTACCGCCTCTTCTGACATATCCTCGGACTCGATTGACTCGACCCGACTCTGCAAACCCGCGATACTGCGGTCGAAATGTGCCCGGTGTCCGGGACTCGGATCGGTGATCGATGCGAGCTTGGATTTTTCGGCGGCAAGAGCAGCTTTCGCCTCTTTCAACTGCTTCTCGTGCTTCTGAATGTATTCCGGAGCACTTTTCTCTGCCTTTGCACGAGCTTCTGTCAGTGCGGCTTCCCGCTGAGGGAACCATTCCCACAATTTATCGCGGAATCCAAACATCGTTAAGACAAGCGGAAGACCGAGAATCAGCATGAATGGAATCATGCTTGCCAGGTTTTCCATCAGTCGGCGAATCACAATTCCCCAGCCGGAGTTGGAAGCATTGTGCAGCAGGGTCCAGAAAAGCCCCCCCACCGTAAGAGAGAGAAAGAATACCACTGCAAAAAGCCAGCTGTATCCCATTTCACCCGCTTTCTCGCCCCAGAACAGCGCCATCACGAGAAACAGGATTGTTCCCCCGCCGCCAATCAGCAGGCAGAGAAACTTGAGGGCCGAAGGAGCCTTAAAAAACTCTCCGTCCTTAAAATCGTCACCGTCTTTCAAACCAGCCATGAGATAGAAAATGCAGATAAATCGAAAAAATTACTCGGCAGCTGCCTGCAGCGCCCTGACATAAGCGACGATCGCCCATCGATCCCGCACTGAAACAACTCCGTTATAGGGACCCATGAGGCCTTTGCCGTGGGTAATCGTCCAGTAAAGCTGCCCCTCGGGCATGGCTTTGACGCGCGGATCGATCAAATTTGCAGAAGGTGGAATGGCCCAGTATTTCGAAACGACACCCTGGCCATTGCCTGATTCACCATGGCAAGGGGTGCAGGTAATCTGATAGCGCTCCTTACCGCGGGCGAGGAATTCCTCATCAATCGTCAGATTCTTCGGATAACCCTTGCCGTAAAAATCTCCGAACAGACCCGTGTTGTAAAAATCGTCTCCTGCGCTGAAATCCAGATCCGAGGCGAGATCTTTCTCGTTGCCCGCGTGGGGAAATTTGAACCCGATCGGGACAGTGCCGGCGACAGGTTTGCGGGCACCTTTTCCGTCGTCGAAGATGTTGCTCGACTTCTGTGGACGCTGTTTGTACTGGCGATCCATGTCGTTAAACAATTCAAAAGGAGGATCGGAGAATTTTTCACCCCGGGGTCCAAGCGCAACAGCAGTGGCTACGACTGCAATTGCCAATATGAGAAAAAACCAACGCATTCCAGTTACTTCGTTCAGTTTGCGACTTCTTCGATGCCTTCCGCACCAATCTCTTTCAGAAAATCACGGGTTTCCTCTTTCTTAAATTTCGGGTCCCGTGCTTCGACCACCATGATGAATCCGTCATCAGAAAACTTTGAAAACAACCGGGAGTTGAAGAGCGGGTGATTCCAACGCGGAAGCATAATAAAAATCAAAAGCCCAAAAAGCGTCGCGAATGCGGAGAGCAGGATCGTGAGCTCAAAAGTGACAGGGAAGAAGGCCGGGATCGTAAAGAGGTTCGTCGGCTTGTTTTGCACCACCGTGGGATACAGAGTTACCTGCGTGAAGAACTGCATGAACAGGGCCACCAGGGAACCGGTTGCTCCACCGCAGAGAACAACTGCGGAGAGCCAGCTTTTCCCGAGTCCCATCGCGTGGTCCATTCCGTGAACGGGATACGGAGTGTGCACATCCCAGCGTCGAAAACCCGCATCGCGGATTTTTTCGGCGGCATGATACAACTCGCTCGCAGAGGAAAACTCCGCTACGTAGCCGAACAGGCTGGATGATTTGTCAGTTGCAGTGCTCACAGTTACTACGGGTTAAAAGTCACGAGGCAGAGGATTGACGGCGTTTTTCACGAAGCCGCTTCCAATCGGGATAGTGCGGATCCGCTTCCGGAAGAACCCCTTTGACCTCACTAACAGCGATGACAGGGAGAAACCGGATAAAGAGAAGGAAGAGCATGAGGAACATCCCAAAGGTTCCGAGGAACATGAGTTTCTCCACCCAGGAAGGCGAGTAGTAACCCCATTGACCGGGAAGAAAGTCCCGTGCGATGGAAGTCGGAATGATCACAAATCGCTCAAACCACATTCCTGCGTTCACGAAGTTCACAATAATGAAAACGACCCAGAGATTGTGACGGCACCACTTGAACCAGAAAACCTGCGGAGCGATGACGTTGCAGAAGAACATGCAGTAGTATGCCCAGGTGTAGGGCCCCGACAAAATCCGCAGATGGAATGCGTCCGACTCGAACTTGTTGGCACCGTAGTAACTGATGAACAGCTCCATGATGTAGGCGTAACCAACGATGGTCCCGGTCAGAAGAATGATCTTCGCCATGTTGTCGATGTGCTTGGCGGTGATCATATCCTCCAGCCCGTAAAGCTTGCGAACGGGAAGCATCAAAGTGAGCACCATGGCAAAACCACCGAAAATCGCACCGGCAACAAAGTAGGGCGGGAAAATCGTCGTGTGCCACCCCGGAACCACTGACGTTGCGAAGTCAAAGGAGACGACAGAGTGAACCGAAAGAACCAGAGGGGTTGAGAGCGCAGCCAGAAGGAGATAGGCCATTTCGTAGTGGCGCCACTGACGGTTTCCACCGCGCCAGCCAAGGGCAAAAAATCCGTAGAGAAACTTCGGCAGCTTCTTGGAAGCACGGTCTCGCAGCGTGGCAAGATCGGGAATCAGTCCGATGTACCAGAAGATCACCGAAACAGTGAAATAGGTTGAGACCGCAAAAACGTCCCAGAGAAGGGGACTCTTGAAGTTCTGCCAGATTCCGTTCGCGTTCGGAATGGGAGCCAGGAACCAAACCATCCAGAATCGCCCGACGTGAAACCCGGGATAAATCCCCGCGCACATCACCGCGATCAGCGTCATCGCTTCAGAAGCCCGGTTTACAGATGTCCGCCACTTCTGCCTGGTCAGGAAAAGAATCGCGGAAATCAGGGTTCCCGCATGACCGATACCAATCCAGAACACGAAGTTCACAATTGCCCAACCCCAGGCAACCGGCTGGTTGTTTCCCCAGACCCCGACACCGGTCGAGACCAGATAGAAAAGGGTAAAAAGAAGGCAACCGAACAAGGCTACAGAGGGCACGAAGAGCACCCACCAGATGAGAGGTTGGCGATTTTCGACAATGCCGCAAATCCGCTCGGTAATCCAGCCCATCGACCGATTGTTGAGAACAAGCGGTTCGCGGGCCACTCCTTCTGCTTCAGAAGGATGGACTTGAGTATCTGCTGATGAATTTCCTGCCATTTGCGGTTAAAGCGGTAAATCGGTTTAGTGCATCTTCGAGGTGACAGTTCCCACCTGATCTGCTCCCGGCATTTTCGAGTTCGGGTTCTTCACACGAGCGAGATAGCTGGTGCGCGGCTTCGTGCCGATATACTTCAGCAACTCGTAATTTCTTGGATTTTTCTTTCCGGCCTTCGAATTAATCTTATCCTTGGGGTCCTTCAGGTTTCCGAAGACGACCGCATCAGCGCCGCAGGCATCCTGACAGGCCACCGTTATCGAATTCGTCGGGACCATGATATCAGCAGAGTCGCGAGCGGCCGCTTTCGCAGCAATCTTCGCTGCCGTGATGCGCTGAACGCAGTAGGTGCATTTCTCGATCACACCACGCATCCTGACAGATACGTTCGGATTCTTCTGGAGGCGCTGCGTGGTCGTCGCATTGCCACTCGCGGGCGCGAGCGGTCCAAATTTGAATCCTTCCGCTTCGATTCCACCCACTTCGATTTTTTCAATCGGACGCTTGTTGTAGTCGTAGTAATTGAAACGACGCGCTTTGTAAGGGCAGTTATTCGCACAGTAGCGGGTGCCGATGCAACGATTGTAGGTCATCGCATTCAAACCGTCGGCTGTGTGAACCGTCGCATTAACCGGACAAACCGTCTCACAGGGAGCACTTTCGCACTGCATGCAGGCGACCGGAACCGGAATCATTTCGACGTTGTCATTGTCAACAACACGACGACCCGGCTCACCGTATTTCCCGTTCTTGTATTCCTCCGTCTTCTTGAAGTCAGTCCCCTGCTCCCCAACCGTCTTGTCATCGGTCGGACTGGTGAAATAGCGGTCCATCCGAACCCAGTGCATTTCACGACCTGCAAGCACCTGGTCTTTGCCGACAATCGGAATGTTGTTTTCCGCCTGACAGGCGATCACACAGGCATTACAGCCAGTGCAGGCATTCAAATCAATGGTCATCGCCCATTGATGATTGGGGTCGATACGAAACTCGTGGCCATCCAGAACTCCAACAACATTGTCGGAAGGATTTTCAGCCGTCTCGTAGTTCGGCCCCTTGTAGAGGGAAATATTCTCAGGAATGTGGTGATCCATCCCCTGATGCCCGGCGAAATGCTCATCCTCCTTGAACATCTCAAGCGTCCCTTCGCGGGCGATCGCACGACCTTCCATGCTGTAGTGCTCCGCAGTAAGGGCGAGATCGTGCTTTCCTTTGGTCTTCCGGATCGAAGCACCCGGGAGAATAAACTCGCTCGATGAGGTGCGCAGCGGATACACATTGAATCCGACCCCCCGACTTACGGCACCATCAGCAAGATCACCGTAGTAACCCACCGGAATACTGAGGGTATAATCAGCGTGACCGGGCGACCGGAGAACCGGAATCTTCACCCGACGCTCACCCACGGAAACCTCAATCAGATCACCATCATCCAACCCCAACTCCATCGCTGTGGGAAAACTCACCAGCGCCGCGTTGTCCCAGGTGAGCTTTGTGATGGGATCCGGAGCCTCCTGCAACCATCCGTTATTGGCAAACCGCCCGTCGTAAGTCGCGCCACTGACCGTAAAGGTCACCTCGACCGCCTCACTGTAGGGAAGGTCAGGAATCTTCACGGATCCGGAATCAAGAGAAACCTCTCCGGAGAACTTCTTCTTCGGCAGAGTCTTGCCATCAAGATACCCATCGCGCAGAGTCTTTGCCCAATTCCCCTTACCGAGCTTCGCAAAAGTCTTTTTCACCTCACCGAGGACCGTCTCCTCAGAAGCCCCCTCCGCGAGAATAGAGGACAGAAAGACATTCTCCGAAACACCACCCCAGAGCGGATCGATCATCGGCTGCTGAACCGAATAGTAGCCGGAAACACTGTAATGATCGCCCCAGGATTCGAGATAATGAGTGGACGGAACATGCCAGTGAGCGAGACGAGCCGTCTGATTTACGCGATACCCGTGATGCACCAACTCTTTCAATTGACTGAAGGCGCCGGCAACATCCAGCTCCGCAGGGGCATCAAAAACGACATCCCCTTCATTCATAACCACAAGACGCTCGACCGCACCGGATCGAATATCGTCTACGAGACTCTTAATTCCGGCATACTCAGGAAGCTGATGATCCACAACCGAGATAAACCTGGAGTAGGCTCCGAGCGCCTGGTTGATTGCAGCAACCAGCAAGTGCACCTCTTTCGGATGGCGCCCTCCAGCAACCACGATGGAAGCACCCTTGTTGTCGGCAAAGTCACGGGCACATTCCTCGATCCAGTCAGCACGATACACTTCAGGAGTCACCTTGGACGCGAGCTTGGCCGCAACACCGGAAAGCGCAGCATCACCAAGGAATTCCCCAATTTTGGCAGCAAGAAGAGCCGTGAGAGGCAAAATCTGGGAAGGAGCGATGCGGTAACGATGATCTGCCATCCCGCCCGTCAGGCTGAAAGCCGCCTCCGCCATGTAAAAGCGACTCATTTTGTCACCCAACTCCGGCTTTCTCGATTCGGCGAACCCACAGGAGCAGCCCTCGCCGATCTCCTCAAGCCCCATAAAATCACAATCCAGCGAAAGAACACGCTTCGCGCCGGAGAAATCCACTACAGGGATGGATCCCGCACCATACAATTCCTTTGCCGCGGCCCGCATCCCGTTGGGACGAAGCGCCTCATAGGAATACATTTTCAGGCCGGGAAGCGCTTTTTTGACCCGCCCAAGCAAGGCCTCACGCGTCGGAGAAGTGGATTCAGAAACGAGAACAGCAAGCTTTTCCCCACTCTTTCCTTCGCGAAGCGGCTTGAGAAAACCTTCCTCAAACGCAGCGCCCGTGGACGGCTTACCCGCCTCCAGAAAACCGCGGGAACGATCCTGATCATACATCTCGAGGATACTCGCCTGAGTATAAGCAGTGGAACCTCCGGATGAAACCGGATGAAGCCGGTTACCGTCAACCTTTGTCGGACGACCCTCGTGAGTGGTCACCACCAGAGGATCACAGCCAATCCCTCCGAGACGGGGCTTGGCCGAGGAATAATACAAAGCCTTTCCGGGAACAATCCACTCGACATGCTCATTGTAGGGCACGAGGTGCTGAACCGGGCGCGAACAGGACACTCCGAATCCGGCCAGAGCGGTAGACGCCCCCATCAACTTCACGAAACTACGCCGCGAAGTTTCATCCATTTCCAGCTCGGCAGCCCCCTGAGGGAACTCGCGCTCGAGCCAGCCCTGAAACTCCTCTGAGTTTTCAAGCTCGCCAAGACTGCGCCAATGAGTCCGTGACGCCTCAGGCTCGGCAGGATGATTCCACTTTCGCTTCATTAGGTCGTTACAAATTTCAATTACGCGATCAACGGTGACATGCCGCACAGTCCTGCGGAGGATTCACATTCCAGGCCTGCTGCAAATGAGCCCCGATCAATTCCTGATCCCACTCCTTGCCCTGATCCGCCTCTTTCAACTCTTCGGCCGTCTTGTCTGTCTTGCCGGCCAGATATTCGTAGAAAGAATCCGGGTCAAGATCTGTCGGCTCCCAGTCGAGATTTGTCACTTCGTCCACCGGCCGGAGGGCCTTTTCCGGATTCCGGTGACAATCAAGACACCAGCTCATACTGAGAGGCTCGTGATGAAAAACAACCGGCATTTCGTTTACCTTGCCGTGGCACTTCACACAGCTGACACCGCGATTGACGTGAACGGAGTGGTCGAAATAGGCATAATCCGGGGTTTTGTGCAGCTGCACCCAGCGAATCGGCTCACCCGTGTAACCCTCGTAATTCTCATCCATAGCAACACGGAGTGGCTCCAGCTTAGGCGAATCGGACTTCACCTTCCCCGGCCCGTGACAATTCCAGCAAACCTGCGCTGTCGGAATGTTGGAGTGTGCGGAGTTCTCAACAAAGGAGTGGCAGTAACGACAATCCATTCCCAACTGACCTGCATGAAGGCTGTGATCAAATGGAATCGGTTGCTGGGGCATGTAGCCCACACGGGTGTACTTCGGCGTCCACGAATACCAGGCCACCGCGATTACACAGGTCCCCAGCGCGCCAAGACAAAGGAAAATCTTGACGGCAAGGAGGTTGGTCCACCTTGGAAAAATATTGCCCATCGTTAACAGAAAAAACGATCCACCCGAGCGGGAGGACGCCCACCATTTAATCGCTTGTGAAAATTTTCACAAGCGATTTTTCGGGAGAATTTCTAAATTCCTCCCAATTCAGAGAATCTCGCGTCCTGTATAACAAAAAAGCGGGACCGAAGCCCCGCTTTCACGAAAATATATCTCCGAAATCAATTCAGGGGCGAAACTGGGCAATTTGCCCATTGTAAGGATTGACCTGAATGCAAACGAAGTTGTCAGGAGTTCGACTGGACGACGCGCCCTCCCCCTGAACCAGAGTGACATACCAGGTATCATTGTCCTCCCCCGCTCTCACCGGGAGGTCAGTTGAACCATCCGGGCGAAAACGAAATGCCACATATTCCGTTGCCTGCATACTCCCGCCCTTTCCCGAAGGCGCCTCCACCGTTCCTGCTCTCGGCGAATCGAACCCGAACTTACGCTGCTTTCTCTCTACATTCATGTTTTCCTGCACCAGGGTGCTGAGACGCGCATGGATGACAGCAGGGGGGCGTATGCGGAAAAAGCTACTGATGGGCACCATTTTCCCGGTCGCATCATACTGAAACAGTTGATAGCCACGGAAAGCCTCCTCAACCTGTGCAGCAGATTCATCAGTCAGCTTGAAAAAGCGGACTTCAACATCCGCGCTCCTGGCCATTGCCTCCTGCTGAGCCAAAGTAAGCTGGTTCTCCAGCAAAGTTCCCTCTCCGGTCAATGTGCTCGCATTAATCAGACTGAAGAGATTGGGTGCAGCAAAAGCGAGCAGCAGCCCAACAACCCCCAGCACGATCAGCATCTCGATCAACGAGAAACCTCCCTGCGGCTTTTTATTTTGGTCTTTCATAGTCTCTACGGGTAAGCAACTCCGGAACTCTCACTCCATTTGGCACTTCGCAAAAGCACCATGGAACTGAACACCTTATGGCTGATACGAGCCTCTTCCAGGCTATCCACAATCTGCTTGATATCTTCCTCGTAATTCTCCGTCTGACGAAGCGGCGACTCGACAAGGGAATGAATTTCGGAAGGAGGAGAGGTACCGTTCTCCACCCTGATGGCAGAAGCTTCATCAATCGCAATCATTGTAACACGCACCAGCGGAGGGACTTGCTGAGCTGTAGCAATAGAATCGATATCGTTGGAATTGTAGAGATACTGCGGAGCAATTTCACTGGCCGTTTCATCCCGACCCTCAACGGAATCCACAATCGAGTCTCTCGGTGAAATAATCAGAGTGAGGATATTCTCCGCAAGAGGATTGAGATGCTGTCCGAAATCCCCCTCACCAACATTGGACATTCCCTGGTGAAACCATTCGGTAAACTCCTGCGGACGACCTTCGTCACGTTCCTCCCCGCCGTCAGCAAACACCTGGTTATCTTCAGCTGGAGGACGAAACTCGAGCAGCCGGTATCTGTACCGGTTCGCCGTCTGCAGGAAACTTGGTCGAAAATCCTCATCGGATCCGAAGGCAACAAAATAGCCCCTCCCGTTGAAGAGATTATTCAAATTGGGATACTGTATCGAAAAGCCAAGTGGAGCCTGAAAGAATACCGCGTGACCGACCGGTTCCTGCCCGTCATTCCGCCCCAATTCTGATGCCCTCATCACCTCGAAATGCAATTCGGAGGTTCGGTAATACCCGTCGACCAACCCATCCTTGTCCTCGTCGAGCAGGTCCCAGTAGGTATTCAGCGAGGACTGGCTGAGGTTTTTCGTCATGATATCAAAAGCAACCCTCGCCTCGCGAAACTGACTGATCCGACTTTCTGCCCGGGTCCAACTCTGCTGAACCTGGTCAAGCACCATCGTCAGCATCAGCATCAGCACCGAGAGGATGCCCATCGCGACCATCAACTCAATCAGAGAAAAGCCGCGGGCCGTTGTTTTTCCAAATTTACTCATCACTTAGTGTAATCCTTTCCCATTTTCACAACATAGCTGCGATAGCTTGAAATGAATCGCTTATTGCTTTCCAACTCCCAGTCGAAGTCACTCCCCCTGCCTGACACGGCAGCCACCTCGATAATCACCGGGCGAAGAAAGTTGTTCACCTGATCGGGGTCAGCAACCGACGAAAATTGGAATCCCTCGAAATCAGCCCCACCGACACTGGTCGGAGTCGCATCCCCCTGCTTGGGAACCGAAATTCTCGCGGAGTAAACATGCCCAAAGGAACCCTTCACGTCGTCATCAGAACTACTGTCGCCGATTTCCTCCCCCTGGTCATCGTAATAGATCTCGAATTCGTGGTATTCGTCCATAGTGGAAGACGTGGTGGGATCCCCGTAAGGAGCCATCTGCAGCTCATTGAGAATCTGCTGATGAATGCGGGCCTCGATGGCCTGGTCCCCGGCTTCCTGCATCGTCTGCAGGCCCTGCGGAACCATTCCAATAATTGAGACCAGCGCTACAGCAGCAATAGCCATTGCGAGCGTTACCTCAACCAGACTAAAGCCACGCTGAAAACGCGCTGAATTGGAAAATGGAATCTTCATTGTTTCAAATTTTGAACTGACCTCTCTTATGGTGCGAAACGGCGGGGGTTGACCACGCGGAACTGATAGAAATCACACAGCGATTCCTCCATGTTCGTGGCGAAATCAGGGAGTTCCGGATCATTCGGGTCAACATAGCGTTCCACAATAGAGGAACCACGATATTCAGCCTGAACACTATCCAGCTCCGGGCGCCAGTATTTGTATTCCTCCGGAGTATCCCTGCGGGACTGCTTAATGACTTGAGCCCGGTAGTGGACTTTGAAGGTGTTCGACTTTGTGGTGACTCTCTGCTGAATATTCGTGTAGGGGCGCTCCCTTGAGTTGTCACCGACAAGCACGTGGTCGCTCCAGTAGCTGCCGTCCCTCATTTGCTCGACAGTAGGCTCGTAACTACCGATAGCCCCGCGTCCGTCACTACTGATCCGAGTGGCGACCTCCTGGGGGATGAGGTGAATCTCACAAATTTCAGTCGATGATTTGAAAATATCGCGACCTTCCGCAAAACGCTCGTCAAACTGATCGAAGGTTGGAGTTTCCACAATTACCGAACGCAGTCGTTTCCCCTGAAGCTCACCTCCATACGGGTTATCTCTCCAGTGGTAACCGGCCCCTCGACCGCGACCATGCTTGTAGTCGTTGTGATACTCATTCGGAATACATACCATGAACTCGGAACGGAATACCCCACGCAGAGCGGTGGTTCGCTTGATGTGAAGAAAAGGAGCCATCTGATAATTGAGATTCACCTTACCGGCAGTGGCGAGAGGCTCACTGATGGCGTAAGGCTCCACCACCGGCATCCAGAAGAGATCCATAATGAGATGATCAGGCGGATCGTTCGCGCCAGGATGCCCCCCGTCGTAATTACCACCGACCACATCAGGTCGGAACAACAGTGTCTGCCAGGGATCTCCATTCTCCAGACCGGTCGGCAGCGATCCAAACATTCCGGGACCGGATACGATGCGGTTTGGTGAGAAATAAGCAGGGCCACCAGCCTCCGCTTCTGTTGGGTGACTGAAGTAAGGCCAGTCTCCGTAGTTTCTACGCTTCTCCCAATACCCAACCACCTCCTGGGTGAATTTCGTTTTCAGCGCGTGAACATTTCCCTCGTCCGGCTTGTTGATGTAAGCACCGTCAATCATCGTTCCCGAACCATTGTCAAAATCTCCGAAACGCTGGATTTCAGACGATTTCTTATCCCCGGGAATCGGCAAAGGCGTTTTACCGCCCCGGCCGTTGGCATTTACTCCATAGGAACGGTTGCCCAGCGTCGGAACAAGAAGGTAATCAGGGTCATTTGCAGTAACAAAGCCAGGGTAAAGCCGGCCCTCCGCGTCTGTCGCAGTGTGAGCCATTTTCTGTTTTCCGTATTCACGGTGAGGCTCGAAATGCTCATCCGTCTCGACATAGTCATCCGCAGCAACAAGGCGAACGTCACCATGACTCACGCCCACCGCTTGAACGATGTCGTGAATATCAATGAACTGCCCGTGCCAGCTGAGAGCGGCCTGCGCCATCCTTCCCCGAACGTGAAGACCATTCGTATCACCTTTGAAGTTGGAAGGCCCCCAGGAATCAGATCCCGCAGGTCCATCCCATGAACCTCCACGGTGCAGAGCAGAGGCATCCTCGGTCGACCACTCATTCCCGGGATCAGCAGTCAAACTGCAACGACTGATCGGACTGGAAGAATTGTGCCACTGAGATAGAAAGTTGAACTCATTCACCCAACCCTTTTTACCATGGGGAGGGAAGAGTTCATCAGCTCCGAACCGGAAACTCGGGAACTCCATTTCAATCGTCTGGACCAGTGAAGCCTCCGCATCATCAGAGGCGGATGCCTCTGAGTAAACCTTGTTATCAGCCGGGCCTTCCCCCTGCTTCTCCGCATTGGGTCCACCGTCGTAGATCTCAAACTTCACTTCGCCACCGCGAAATGTGACGGCGGCAGCACCACTGACCTTGAAAGGAACCGTTACCAGATCGTAGCGATAAGCCTGATCAATATCGTCTGCGTCACCGCCGATATCACGGTTGCCTGCCGCTTTCTGAAGCGCTTCCTCAATCATGTTGTAGCCTCGATCAAGAGGGGAGAGACGGGATTGGATATACGGACTCGTTACCGCTCTCCGACCTTCGGAATCCCTCATGTTCCACAGCTGATTGATAACCAGGCTATTACCGCCATACCCGGCGGCGAACAACCGGTCACGTGCGGAGAGAGTAAACGCGTGTGGAAGCAAGCCACCCCAGGCGCGGCTTCCGGACTCACGGTGAGGGCGCGCGTGGTTGGTTACCCAGCGAAACGTTCTATTAGGCAGCCCGTTGGGACGCTCGCCGCCCTGACCGGAAAACCCCATAAAGTCGACTGTTGAAACCCCGGGAAAAGGGGTTCCGCCCGGTGCCAGGAAATTCATGTCACCGCTCGCCGTGATGTCGATCTGCATATCCGGGTTAATTCCGTTCCAGCCGATACTGGGGCAGAACATGTCGAACAGAAAGGCAGCCTGCACCATCCTCTCGCCTGGCTGGAGTCGGGTATTTCCTGAAATCGTTTGAGGCCCAAGATAGCTCCGGTTGAATTTGGCTACCGTCGGGTCACTCATCACCGCCTGGTGATATTGCTGATCCAGGAAAGCCAGTTGCCAGTTCCAGTATGCAGGGTTGAAAGCTGCATCAAACTCCTCCTGCGCACTGGCATCCCCAGCATCTGCGGCAGCCTTTAGATCTTTCAACCACTGGGGCCAACCGTTCTGAGCGGCATCATTCTTCCTCGCGTTGGCCGGAAGCGGAGGGAGATTGAAATAAGCACGGCCAGCCGGGGCATCATTTGCCTGATTCTGGTAGCTGTTTGTTCCGGGATACATCGGTCGCTCCGCACCCGGCCCACCGGGATGGGCCACACACCCGACCACGATCTGCGCAGACGAAATGGTGAAAAAGCGCCCCATTCCCTTTGTTCCTTCGATAACAATCGGCGTGACCTGACCATGTCCCTTGAGACCGAAACCTTTGTTGTTTTTGTTACCATCCCTGGGATTTGTGTAAGTCAGGTGGCCTTTTGTATTGGAGTTTGAAAACGCGGCCTGAAAATCCTCTCCATACAATGAATCGTCGTGGAGGTTTGTGCTACGGATGTAATCGAAGATCAGAGTCAGCAGCTTATCCTGCCCCTCGGGACCAAACTTGTCTGCATCATGAAATGCCGCTCCCCATCCCGGAACCCTGGCTTCCATCATTTGATCGAGGTAGTTATACAATTCCCGATTACGACGAATTCCGTCATAATCAAAGGTTGCGCTGTCCGCCTGCTGACGTCGGAAGATGTAATCATAGCGATTGATCTCATCCGTCCCCCCCACTGAGGCACAGTAATGAATCAACCGGTCAAACGGGGAAAGTCTCGACTGGTAGGGGGAACTCCTCTGATTCGACCTTTCGGCGTTGTAAATCGGCCACATCGCCACCTTCGGGAGGTTGAACATGTTCACTTCAGGAGCACGATTGTACGCCGTGATAAAGAATTTTGAGCGCTCCAGATATTCGCTCAATTCTTCTTCCGGGATCGGCCTGCCCTGAGCATCCGGAAATTCATGCGGCTCCCGGTCGGAGCGCATGATCATGTCATCGATTGAAGGAAAAAGGGGCTCCGTATCCGGCACCAGACCATTTACCTCTGCGGGATTACGGGTGTCGATCAGTCGCGTGCCCGATTCAGACCCGCCACCAACTACGCGGGGAACAACACGATAAAGCATCTCCATCGCATCCCTGTCGTTTACAATATCCAACACACCAGGGGCAAGAGCGGGGCCGAGGTGAGTTGAAGCAGGGTGACCGGGGTAGCGCTGCCACTCTTTCTGAGCAGGCTGGTAACGGCCCATGGCCATATCGAGCTCGCCACCGGCTTTGGGAATATCCCATGCGAGACCACCGGCGTGAGTATTCAAATTCAACTTCGCGGTTTCATCGTCCGCCCAGAATGCGAAACGAGCCACCATCTGGTTGTCCGCGCTTGGCATGCCGGTTCCGGAGATCGGCTCAAATTCAAATTCCTCGCCACCGTCTTCGGAAAGGGTACCTATCGTGCCGTCCGCAAGCTGATAGAGCCAGCGTACCGGCATCGGAATGTGTCCATCAATCTGGCCATATCCATCTTTCAGCAAACTTGCTGCGATCGTTCCGATCTCTCCCTGGTCCAGCGCGAGCGGATCAAAAGAAAATCCCTCGACACCGTCCCGGTCATTATCAATTACATCCGGCCACTTGGGAACAATCGTGGCTGCCGGGTGAACAATCGGGTAAAACACTTTCTCGCCCCGGATGACCGGTTCGTTCAAATCGACATAATGAGCCGGTAACGAACTCCACGAACTCGACGTAAGAAAATCCTCCTCAATTGATCCCGGATCAGTCGTGATCATTTCATCGTCGGAGTACAGCTTATAGATCCCTTCGATCAATCCATCGTTTTCCCATTGACGAATCGCGCCGGGTTGAGAAGCCCACGCTCTGCGGTCAGTCAACCTTGTTCCCGGATCTTCGGTGTAGGTCCCTTTCCTGATTTGTGCAATCACCATGTTCACTGCTGTTTCCGCCACCTGGTGCGCGTGCAAACCGTGCGAGTAGGTATTTGAAGCAGCCCGTTCACTCGTCGCCAGCGAGAAGAATGTCAGAACAAGGATCGTCGTCAGAGCCATCACTGTAAGGACAGTGATCAATGCGACCCCCTTTTTGTCCCGGGTGAGGAGTTTCGTGAGGCGTAGCGTTTCCGGTAGTTTCATGAGAGCATGAGGGTGAGATTTTGCTGAAATGGATCTTATAGCGGGAATACCCGAAAAGATTTACATTGTAAACTGTCCGATTTACAAAGACTTTACAAGGTAAAAATGCTCTAGAGTGCATTTTTTCGCCATTACAATGTATTTACAACGTAAATTCAGAGCTTTTCCGTCAGATTTCGCCGCGAGAATCCACAATTGTGGATTCGAGGACAAGAAAAAAGTGTAGAACGTCCGAAATTTCCCGCCTCCTAGCGTCCCATCGCCTGGAGTTGCTCCAGTTCACGGATAAATCCGGGATAAGAAGTCTCGATGCAGTCGACATCGCGGATAATTGTCTCCCCTTCCGCAAAGAGACCCGCAATCGCAAAAGCCATCGCGATCCGGTGATCGCCGAGAGAGTGAATCTCCGCCCCTTTGAGCTTTTCGACGCCGGTAATTTCCATGCCGTCGGCAAATTCCTCCACCGGGACACCCATACGTCGAAGATTTTCCGCTACCGCCGAGATGCGATCACTTTCTTTTACGCGAAGTTCCTTCGCATCCTTGATCACCGTTGTCCCCTCAGCGAGAGCGGCCGCGACTGAGAGGATAGGTATTTCATCAATCAGCGTCGGGATCTCCTCTCCCCCGATTTCCGTGGCCTTGAGAGTTCCACCGATCACCTCGATTGATCCCATCGGCTCGCAGCCCGATTCGTCAACGCGCTCAATGAGCTGCGCCCCCATCCGAATCATTACCCCGAGAATTCCGATGCGTGTGGGGTTCAGGCCCACCCGGTCAATGAGAAGGCGCGCTCCGTCGCGAGCCGCTGCAGCCACGATCCAGAAAGCGGCACTGGAAATATCTCCCGGAACCTCGATATCGCGGGATTCCGGAGTTTGCCCGCCCCAGATCGAAACCGTGTCGCCTTCGCGAATGTTTTTCACGAGGAAATAGTTCAGCATCCGTTCGGTATGGTCTCTCGAAGGATGAGGCTCGGAAATACTCGTTTTCCCCTCCGCACGAAGTCCCGCCAGCATTATCGCACTTTTCACCTGCGCACTTGCCACAGGTGATTCGTAATGGATCGGGGTTAGTTTTTCCCGACCGGTAATTTTGAGCGGAGGCAGGCAACGGTCGCCTTTCCCGCGAATCCTGGCTCCCATTTTCTCCAGAGGAAGCTGGACGCGCTTCATCGGACGCCGGGTCAAAGAAGCATCCCCTGTCAATTCCGTCTCAAACGGACAACCGGCAAGGATTCCGGACAAAAGCCGCATCGTCGTTCCCGAGTTTCCACAATCAATCGCCCGCTCAGGGGCAGTGAATTCCCCGCGGCATCCGTGAACCCGGATCGCCGTGCCTCCGTCGCCAAGCTCTTCAAACTGCACCCCCATCGCGGCAAGGGCATCCCGTGTCGCACGGCAGTCTTCGCCCGGAAGAAATCCGGTAATTTCACACGGACCGTTCGAGAGCGCCGAAAACATCAACGCACGATGGGAAATACTTTTGTCCCCCGGAACAGTGAGTTCGGCGGAGAAATCCTTCACTTTTTTGACACGCAGGTCAGCCATATTATTTGAGAGTTTCCCGCATTTGCCGGGCTTCGGATAGAAAACGGAGAAGAGACTCCCTGTCAAGAGAGTCGAGAGCGTCTTTCCAGGTTTGCAGTTCTCCGATCAGCTCCCCCAGCTTTCCGGAAACCGCTTCGTGATTGTCCGCCAGAATGCCCGCCCACATCGCTTCGGGTCCCGCTGAAACGCGGGTCGTGTCGCGGAATCCCCCGCCACTGTAATCGGCAGCATTGGAACCATCCCCCATCACGACACGGACCAGAGATGCCGCCACCAGGTGAGGCAAATGACTGACCGCAGCAACCATCCGGTCATGCCCGGTGGCATCCATCGCCGAAACTCTTGCCCCCAGTAATTCCCAAAAAGTGCGCAGCTGCGCTTCCGTCCAGCCGTTTGTTTTTTCATCCGGTGTGAGAATCACCGCAGCTCCGTCGAACAGCTCCGCTTCCGCGTATTCCACTCCCGCTTTTTCCGAGCCTGCCATTGGGTGACTTCCGAGAAACACTCCGCCACGCGCTTCAACGAGCGGAGCGACTTCCGTTACGACAGGCTTCTTCACGCTTCCCACATCAGTCACGACGACACCGCCCGCCCCACCGTCGAAGGTTTTGATCTGCTCGACGACACCGGCCATCGCTCCAGTCGGCATTGCCAGCACGACCAGATCAGCACCGGCGACCACCTCATCGAGATCGTCAGTCGCCCGGTCAACGAGGCCGTCAATCGACCGAAGATATTGCACCGCTTCGGCTCGACGCGCCCAGGCCCGAAGTTCCGTGTTCGGGAAACGCTTCCGAACCGCTTTGAGAACTGAGCCTCCAATCAGACCCGGACCGAGAACCGAGATCCTGGCGAAAGGGAATTTGGCCGAATTGCTCAGGGAACCTTGAAGTAAATTTTCTGCCCGGGATTGTTCGGGTCCGGAATCTGGACCTGCGTTCCGCGCTTCAGTGCTTCACCTGTGGGATTTCCCGCTGAATCATACTTTTCGACAGAAATCTGCCCCAGCGAGGCATTCTTTCCAGGCAAAGTCACGACAAGGGGGTTGCCCGGGACAGGATTCGCATACGGCATCTGGGAAGAAGACGGAGTGCCACCGGGTTTCGGTGGCGCGGGAGGCTCCTCTTTTTTCGGCGGAGCCGGAGGAGTCGGTGCGGAAGAATCACTGCCATTTCCCGCAATTTCGGAAAAATCTCTCGTTCCCTGACCCGGCTTTGGCGGTGCCGGTGGAGCAGAGGGTGCATCCGTCCCGTCGTTACCCCGGTAACCGAAACGACCTCCATCGCCGCCGGGTGCGGCTCCACCGGGAACCTCCGGGATCTCCCCTTCCATGCCTTCCGTTCCGTCAGGATATTCCGCAGGCGGCACTTCAGCGGGTGGCGCTTCAACCTGTTGCGGATGTCTCGTCTTGCACGACGAGACTCCCCCAATCAATAGAATGAGGAGCGTAAATCGGAAAAGCTGGGTCGTCATGCCGTAGTGTCGAAACAGTTAACAATAGGGGAAGATAAATAAAACTTTTTAACTTCTCAAGCGGTAGAATACGCTGAAAAACGGTCAAATCTATAAAAAATCGGGCCTCCGGCTTCGCGGAGACCCGATTTGCAAAGTTTTTCTCAAAAAAGAGAAGGTTTTCAGGAATTTCCCGGATTCTTACTTCTTGAGTTTCTCCAGTAGACTCTTCGCCCGGTCGCGCCCACCGAGACCGAGAGCGATCGCACCACCAACACCAAGCGCGAACGCTGCGGCAATGATTGTCGCCGTGATCGCATACTGAAAGATGTCGTTAGTAAGCGCGGAAATATTCGCTTTCTGAAGGGCCACTGCCCCGAGGAATACCAGAATCGCAATGCGGGTGAACTTCGCCCACCACTCACTTTTTGGCTCAATAAGCTGCCCCACGATGTTCGCTACGTAAAGAGCGACGCAGAAAATGATGACCGCAGCAAGTATCTTGAAGTAACCGGGAACAAAGTCCTGCGCGAGCTCGGAAATAAACCCGAGTTTCATCGTCGCGATCGCCTGGGCACCGATGATAACGAGAATCGTTGCCATGGCCACATAGGAAACCATCAGGGAAAGCGGTTTGCCGGCAATGATGTCTCCACCGGAGTATCCAAGCTTGGCGGGAAGGGAATCAAGACCGATCGAGCTCAGCACATTGGCGAGCACCTTCTGAACGATCGTGGCAATCAGGTATCCCAGAGCAAAAAGAACCAGTCCACTGAACAAAGCAGGAATGTAACCGAAGATCTGATCGATCATGTCACTGATCGGGACAGAGATTTCGTCCATCTCAAGAGCACCCAGAGCGGTGGGGAGCATCAAGAGGATGATTCCGAAGAAGGCAATCATGCCGACTGAATTGGTAATCGGCTTTTTCTCACCCAGTCCGAGACGCTCGTCTACCTTTGTGGCCGAAAGCACACCGACGAGGAGGTTTCTGGCGAGAGTCGCCACGATCCATGCCACGAATCCAATAACAGCTGCAGCGATGAGGTTGGGAATAAATCCGAAAATGTCATTCAGAATTTTCTGGAGCGGCGCAACCGCCTCTTCTTTCCCCGCCTGCGTCAGCGCGAACACGACGACGAAGAGCATGAGAAGATAAAATACGAAGGTCGAAACTCCTTTTTCACAGCCGTCGCAGTCCTGACCGAGAAGCTTCGCGAGCTTGTCATCAAGACTGGTTTTCTGAAGGAGTTTTCGAACAACGCCGGCGATGAGCTTGGCGACGAAGTATCCAAGTATGATCAGGACGAGCGCGAGCAGCCACGGACCGACAGGACCGAGGACGTCGAACCACCCTTTGATTGTAGTGAGTGCTTTTTCCATAAGTTTGTTAATGCTAGTTGAGGAGGAGTCCAGAAAAGGCTGTTCACCGTTCTCGGCGTAAGCCAGTCCATACGCCGCATCTGCAGCGATTGAAACAGGCTCAACCAAAGGATTCCGAGTCCTTTATAAACAACTATCGCGCCAAGTCCACGAAAGAAATCTTACTTTTCCTTCAACTTCCGAAAATCCCCTCCCGTTCTCCGCAAGACCCGTTTCCAGAAGTCCTCGTCCTCCTCATCCGGCTGAAACGCAATGAACTGAACCGGCACTTCTTCCGGGGCATTTTCCTGAATTTTTTTCAGCGCGGCCTCCAGTTCTTCATAGGGAATATCGACTGTGCTTTCCCCGTCTGGACGCCATTGAACATCCGCATCGGAAATGAGAAAAATGAGATCAGGTCTCATTTCGGCAGCCCGCTCCAGAACTCCAACGGCACCTCTCAAATTCCGAACCACCCCCGCCGAAGCCGATGACATGGACCCGGCCGTCACCCACTTGTCCTTCACCCACTGCTGCGCTTCTTTTTTTCTCGCCGGAGTTGCCGCGACGAGTTCATCGGAGAACGGCATGTAATTCCCCGTAAATTGAATGATCGAAAACTGCGCCGTGATCGGCAGCGTCCCGATCATCTTGATCGTTTCCTCCTGGATCCGCTCCATCGGAATCCCGGCATCGGCTGCTTTGTTCTTCACCGTCACCGAGACGTCGAAGATCAGAAGTATGCGGTCGCCCTCTGCGCGGATCCCGAAAAGGCTCATCCCCTCGCCCGAACCACCACCGCCGGTCATTCCATCCCCCATTCCCGAACCGAGCCCGGCACTGCCAACGAGCCCATTGACCTGATCCGAAATCATCTCCGAAGGATCGAGCGGAAGCATCTGGTCGAGATCGACCTCCGGCATTTCCGGAAGAGCAAAATCAATCGGCCGGGTACTCACCAGTTTGTCGTTGAAAGTCGGCTTGGGAGCCATCGCTTCGTGCTTGGCGACGTTCATCTTATGCTCCGGCGTTT
>JAKSBG010000179.1 GCA_022361255.1 Verrucomicrobiales bacterium | reverse complement strand
GCGACAGAGAGTCTGCAATCTCTTTGCGTTGAAAGCCCTGCAGCAGAAGATTCAGTGTGGAACGCAGGCGGGGGGAGAGCCCGGTGACTTCCCCGTTCAGGGACGCCGGGCTCACTTCCTCATGGAGAGAGGGAACTTCGGTGAGGACGATATGGGCAATCTTTGACTCGCGTTCGTCAAAAAAATCTCTACCGGGTTTTCGATAGAATCCCACAAAGCTTATCTGTCCATCCGCAGTGGGACGGGCTGAAAGAAGGAGGGGACCAACTCCGGCTTCCCGCCAGAGGGGATATGCATTGCAACGTTCGAAATGATTTTCCGGATCGATTTGCTGGATGAGTCGGGTCACGTGCCCGTTACTTCGGTTGATATCATCGAAAAAAGGTGCCGAAATCGCTGCCATGTCCGGGTGCTCTGTCGCTTGAAACAGGTTTGCGAGTTGTTCTTTCGAAAATCCTCCTGTCAGAATACCGGCGTGGGCGGGCTTTTCGCCCGGAATCGTGTGTGCTGCTGTTGCCCAGGCCCACGAATCCGCTCCTACGAGTTCAGCGAGACCCGAAAGAAGCGCCTTTCGGCGTTCCGTTCGCGATCCCTGCATGAGCGCGACTTCACCGAGGAGGCGAACGATCCTTCTTGCGTCTGCTTCGGTCAGAGTAATCATGTATTGGGAGCACCCGGTTTCGTTCGGACGGTAGGTGCGCTGGAAAGGCGGCAGTTTTCGAAGGTGATTCAGATGAGCGGGAGTGCTTTTTATGTCAAAGTTGGCATCGCATTCTATGCCGTTCCCGTCGGGAGGTTTCAAAATTTGTTGTTTTTTCTGTGGGATAGAAGAAACGGAGAAGCGCAGATTGCCCCGCCGTTCTGAATTTCCCGCCCGATAGATATGTCACTTCGGGCACTTCTCTAACGGAATTTTATAGAAATGGGGGCAGTAGCTACTTTTGGGCCAGAAGTTGTACCACCTTGCTTTTCGGTAGTTCGATCAAACAACTGGATTCTTCTATAAGGGGCAGGGGAGAGCGGTAAAACCTTCGTTTTTTACTTCGTGGTCATTTCATAAACACCGTCCCAGTCAGTGCCGGGTGGGTTTTCTTTCATGATTTCGCAACGGGCTGCCATCATCCGGGAAGGGTTGGTGGTAATCGCGTGGTCTCTCCCCGGTTGGAAGCGCTCCAGTTTGGCGGCGGAGAGAAAGGCTTCCCGTGCCGAGTCCCACTCCTGTGCAAAATACTTGTCGAGGGCGGCGCGGTATTGAGTGATGCATTCGAGGGTATCGTCCGAAACCCGGTCCTTTGTTTCGATGACTTCGTAGACTCGAACGGGAATGGAGCGACCTTTCACTACGATCCGGTCGAGATAGCGATAAACGATGTCGTCTTTGGTTCCTTTGGCTGCGTCATGGGTCTCACCGGTGATCATCGTATATACCCCGTAGGTTTTGGCACCGGATTCACAGCGGGCGCCGAGGTTTACATTGTCGCCCATCATGGTGTAGTTGAAGCGGCGCTTGGAGCCGATGTTTCCGACAACAGCCGGCCCGGTATTGATCCCGATGCGAGTGCGCATTTCCTGAATGCGTTTGGAGCGGTTTTGCTCGACCCAGCGCCGGCAGAGTTCCTCCTGTTTCCGCTGCATCAGGATGGAAGCCATGACGCCGGTGTAGGTGTGGTTTTCGAGGGGAAGGGGAGCGCCGAACATGGCATCAATCGCGTCGCCGATGTACTTGTCGAGAGTCCCCCCGGAGTCGGTGACGATGTCCGTCATTTCGGAGAGATATTCGACCATGAGCTCCACCAGTTCGACAGGATCAAGTTCCTCGGAAAACGCGGAAAAGCCCTGTATGTCACTGAACAGGATGGTGATATCCTTTTTCTCGCCGCCCAGCTCCGGCATCTGGCCACTGTCGATCATTTGTTCGACGAGAGCCGGCGCGACGTAGGACTGGAACATGCCCTTGATGGCACGCTTTTCGCGGAATTCAGTGGTTAGCCGGTCGGCAATCACGGTGGTGTGAATCAGAGCAAAGCCCGCGACAGGAAGGACCAGAGGAATGAGGAGAGAATATTTCCCGAAGACAAACAGAGCGAGTAGAATGACGACGATAATAATGGCGGAGGGCACCAGAATCGCGAGTGAGATACGGGCGTTTCGCAGCAGCAAGAGCGTCAGCCAGGCGATGGCGAGCCAGCTCAGAATGACGTGCGCTTTCGGAATCCATTTGATGTAGTCACTTCGCAAAATGCTGTCGAGAGCGGTGGCCTGCACTTTGAAAAGGGCTTCCTGAGATCCGTATGGCGTGGGACCGAAATCAGACAGTCCCTGGGCGCTCTGGCCGATCACCAGTATCTGGTCGGTGACGGGAGGGCGCCCTTCCGGCCACTCTTCCTCCAACTGATTTTCGCGATAGATCCAGCCCATGATCTGTGCGAGTCCGTTTACCTGAAATCGCGAAGTGTCGCGATAGTTGAGATATAGCATTCCCCGGCTGTCGATGGGAATCCGGTAGTTCTCACCGCTCGCACGGAGGACTTTGATCTCTTTTCCGAGGTGTATTTCGACATCCTCCGGATTCAGTCCCTCCCATTGCATCAGGGTTTGCAGGGCGAGAGAGGGATATACCTCGTCCCCGACGGCGACAATGAGAGGATACTCTCTTCTTATCCCGTCAATTTCCGAAGGAGGAAAGTT
>JAKSBG010000323.1 GCA_022361255.1 Verrucomicrobiales bacterium | reverse complement strand
GTCACAGGGTTTCCTTCGTCGGGCGTGGCTTCGTCAGCAACTGTGACGGTAGCGTCGTCCGTTCCGTTGATTGTCACGGTCGCCGTTGCCGTATCCGTTCCACCGTTTCCGTCACTGATCGTGTAGGTAAACGTATCCGTCGCGGTTTGCGTTTCGTCGAGGGAATCAAACTGACCGTTCGGATCGTAGTTCACCGTACCGTCACCATTTACGGTAAGAAGTGCTCCGCTCGGAAGGGTAATCGTTCCGCCGGCTGCAACGCCATTGATTTCAATCAGACTCAGAGTGTCTCCATCCGGATCAGTATCGTCTCCAAGTAAATCAATATTGAGCGCTGCCGTGTCTTCATTCGTTGATGCTGTGTCATCAACAGCTGTAGGGCCATCGTTGGTGCCGGTTACTGTGATGGTCAAAGTGGCCGTATCACTTCCCCCTTCTCCATCAGACACGGTGTAGTTGAATATTTCTGTTGCGGTTTCTCCTGCTGCCAGGGCATTCGCCGCTGCCTGGTCGGCGGTGTAGGTATAGCTCCCGTTGGCATTCAAAACAAGGGTTCCGTAGGTTCCTACGGTCGTTCCCTGTCCACTCGTAATCGTCAGAGTATCTCCATCAACGTCGGTGTCGTTGCTGTCGACCAGACCATTGGCCTGATCGACCACAAGACTTGCCCCTTCATCAACAGCCCCTGTATCATCCACTGCCACCGGTGCATCGTTAGTTCCGGTGACGGTGATGATGAGCTCGGCAGTGTCGGTGCCGCCATTGCCATCAGAAATCGTGTAAGTGAATACGTCCGTCGCGGTGGTGCCGTCAGCGAGGGCATTCGCAGCAACCTGGTCAGCCACATAGCTGTAACTCCCGTCGGCTTGCAGTGTCAGCGTGCCGTAGGTTCCGGTGAGCGGAGCATTGAGGATTCCGGAGGTTCCGGTTCCCGCTTCTGCTCCCGTGCGAACGCTCGTTACGCTGAGCGTGTCATTGGTGTCAGGATCCGTGTCGTTGGAAATGACTCCCGTCAGTGCATTGGTCGCCAGAATAGCGCCTTCGTTTACCGCTCCCGTGTCGTTCACCGCCGTCGGCCCATCGTTGGTCCCGGTCACTGTTACGGTCACCGTTTCGGTGGCACCCGTGTTCGTCGTG
>JAKSBG010000173.1 GCA_022361255.1 Verrucomicrobiales bacterium | reverse complement strand
CGAGTTGATCCTCGACACCGATCCGGACTATCAGATGCCTCCGGAAGGAAACAAAAGAGTCCCTGCAAATGAAGTGGAACTGCTGAAAAAATGGGTCAACGAGGGAATGAAATGGGAGCCCGGATTCACTTTCGGTGAACCCGTCTACGAACCGCCCTTCGAACCGCGCCGCCCCGAGCTGCCCGCTGATACCAAAGGACTCCAAAACCCGGTCGACCGGCTACTCCATTCCTACTTTACGGAGAATGAACTGGCTACACCGGATACCGTTGACGACACGACGTTTCTCCGCAGGGTCCACCTCGACCTCAATGGTTTGCTGCCTTCTCCGGACCAGGTGCGTGAATTTCAGAAAAACACCTCGCCGGACAAGCGGGAGAAGGAGGTGGAAAAACTCCTCTCCAACGACGTCGCCTACACCGAACACTGGCTTACTTTCTGGAACGACCTGTTGCGCAACGACTATGCCGGAACCGGCTTTATCACCGGAGGAAGAACCCAGATCAGCAGCTGGCTTTACAACTCGCTCAAAGAAAACAAGCCGTTCGACGCAATGGTCCGGGAACTCATTGCCCCTCCCGGAACCGAAAGCTCGGGATTCATCAACGGAATCAAATGGCGCGGCACAGTCAGTGCAGGGCAGACTTTGCCGATTCAGTTTTCTCAATCGCTCTCCCAGTCCTTTCTCGGGATCAATATGAAGTGCGCCTCGTGTCATGACAGCTTCATCGACCGCTGGACTCTCGCTGACGCCTACGGGCTGGCTGCCATTTACGCAGAAGAACCGATCGAAATTCACCGGTGCGACAAACCCGTCGGCGAAACCGCAAAGGCAGCCTGGCTGTTCCCCGAAATCGGTACGGTCGACGGTACCGCGCCGAAAGCGGAACGTCTCCGTCAGCTCGCCCACTTGATGACGCACCCGAAAAACGGTCGTGTGCCCCGCACCATCGTGAACCGGCTTTGGGGTCAGCTCATGGGACGCGGCATCGTGCACCCTCTCGATGCGATGCAGACCGAACCGTGGCACGAGGATCTGCTCGACTGGCTCGCATCTGATTTTCAGGACAACGGATATGATCTCAAACGAACGCTTCGTCTCATTGCCACGTCCTCCGCCTACCAAAGCCGGGTTGAAACTCAGGAGGCGAAAACAGGTGAAGAAGGCTATCACTTTGACGGTCCCCGTCCAAAGCGTCTCACCGCCGAACAGTTTCTCGACGCCATCTGGAAGATTACCGGAACCGCACCGACTAACTACGACGCACCCGTCGCCCGGGGAGTGGTGGAGCACGAACTGGTGAAAAAATTATCCTTTCCCAGCAGTTGGGTCTGGGGGCCTTCCGCAAAACCCGGCCCGCCGCCTCACGGAGAAAAAATTCTCCTCCGCCGTGAGTTCAAACCAGCCGGTCCGATTCGGTCCGCAGGGATCATCGCCGCCGCCGACAATGCCTACGTCCTCTATCTGAACAACCAAAAGATTCTCGACGGGGAAAAATGGAGTGAGCTCGATGCCGCGCCCATCCGCAATCAAATCAGCACGAAGGGAAACCGCCTTCTCATGGTTGCCGAGAACCGGGGGCCGAAACCCAATGCGGCAGGCGCCTTTTGCGCAATCCGGCTGGAATATGAAGACGGAACCGACGAAATCATTATGACCGACGAGACCTGGCAGGTCAGTGAAACTGTTCCAACCGGAAGTCGTCCCGGCCAGTGGAAGCTCGACAAGCTCGAGTGGACCACTGCCGTTTCCGTTCACATCGATTCCTGGAAAAAAGCCACCGACAAACGCATCGGTGAAACTCTCGCCACCGCCTCCGCCGGCAGCGAACTCATGGTTCGATCCTCGCTCTTGAAAGCGGACACCCTGATGCGGGCCCTCGGGCGCCCCAACCGGGATCAGATTGTGACATCCCGTCCGTCCGGACTGACAACACTTGAAGCAATCAATCTCTCCACGAGCGGGGATCTCGTGAAAAGGCTGGAGCGCGGAGCAGAACACTTTTTGCAAAGCCACCACGGGGATTCCCTGATCGAGGAAATCTATCTCACCGCACTCTCCCGGTTTCCCACCAACGAGGAAAAATTACTACTGCGAGAGACTCTGGGCGAAGCGCCCGACACCGGCGACGTAACCGACCTTCTCTGGACTCTGACAATGACCCCGGAATTTCTATTCGTGCGCTGAAACCAAGACTGCCCCCCAATGTGAACGAAAGTCTCGCAAACTCCATCCGCTCAACCCTCTCCTGCCCTCGACCTAACCCTGTTTCATCTTTCAACCAACCCTGTTGCCCTATGAATTTCCCGATCAATCCCGACGCCCCGGAAGCCATCGTGCGCCGCGATTTTCTCAAAAAGCTCGGAGCCGCTTCGACGGCTGCGTGGATGACTGGAGCACCGCAAATGGTTCGGGGAAAAGAGATACAGCACCCCGAGGCAAAAGCAGACTCCTGCATTCTTCTCTGGCTCGCCGGAGGCATGGCTGCACCGGAAACCTTCGACCCCAAACGCTACGCGCCTTTTGAAAAGGGAATGTCCGTGGATTCTGTGCTCAGCACTTTCCCTTCGATCGATACGAGCGTTGACGGCATCAAAATCTGCGAAGGCATGGAGAACATCGCGCAGATCATGGATCGCGGAACGCTGATCCGTTCGGCAGTCCAGCCTGACCTCGGCAGCATTCTGCACTCGCGTCACCAATATCACTGGCACACCGGATATGTCCCGCCGCAAACAGTGGCCGCGCCACACCTGGGATCCTGGATGGCCCGTGTTCTCGGTCCCAAAAATCCGGTTATTCCCCCTTTCATCAATATTGGCCAACGTCTCGAGGGAGTCGGTGAGAAAGAGGAGCTCAAGGCGTTTACCACCGCCGGTTTCTTTGGCAGCGAATACGGACCGATGAACCTTCCCTTCCCCGAAGAGGCAGCGCGCTCCGTGCGACCACCTGAGGGCATGGATGCCGCCAGGTTCGCCAACCGCGACAAACTGTACCGCAAGCTCGTCGACAAAAGCCCTCACCGCGAACACGCGAGCGACTACCAGCAGGAGTCTTTGCTCCGCTCCATGGACAACGCCTATCGTCTGCTCCACTCCGACGACCGGAAAGCTTTCGACCTCAGTGAGGAACCGAAGGAGTTGCGGGAAAAATACGATACCTCCCGCTTCGGTAGAGGCTGTCTTCTCGCCCGCCGCCTGGTCGAAGCCGGCGCACGTTTTGTTGAGGTGACGACGGAGTACGTTCCCTTTCTCCACTGGGACACCCACGCCGAGGGACACAATACCGTCTCACGTCTACACAAGGAAATTGATCGCCCCATTTCCCAATTGATTCTCGATCTCGAAGAGCGCGGACTGCTCGACCGGACTCTCGTCATCATTGCGTCCGAGTTCAGCCGGGATGCCATCATGGAAGGAAAACCCGGATCAGAAGCCAACGATCAGGCCACTCACAAGGTCGATGTCATTACCGAGGAAAAACACTACGGTCTGCACCGTCATTTCACCGGTGGCACCAGCGTCGCCATGTTCGGTGGAGGCGTAAAGAAAGGATACCTCTATGGCAAGACCGCCGACGAACGGCCTCTCGTTGCCGTGGAAAACCCCATTACCGTGATGGATCTCCACGCCACGATTATGACGGCAATGGGCGTGAGTCCGAAAACGGAGTTCACGATTGAAGGACGGCCGTTTTACGTCACTGAGGACGGCAAAGGGAAAGCGGTAACTGATATCTTTGCCTAACGATCAAGAACAGCGGTCGAAAAGCTGCAGCAGCAATCGCTCCGCCTTCTGTAATTCTGCGGATGGCCGGGGCCGGCGGCGGGAAAACCCGTTACGACCGCTCCTCCGGTAGGCCGTTTCGATGAGCGGATGCACATAGTGTTTCCGACAGGTCATGTAACGATTCTGAATCTCGGATGCAGCCTGTCGAATGGCATCTCTTACTTCGCTTTCGCGATCTGCGGGTTTTTTAATTCGGCGTAGAAAATCCATCGCTGCAACTGATGCCCTCCATGTTCGCAGGTCCTTCGCTGTCACTTCTTCGTCGTAGACTTCGCTGAGAAACGCGTTCACGTCTCCTGAATCAATCGGGTGGAAATTCCCGTCGTTGCCCCGGTAACAAAACAACCGCTTCCCCGGGAGTTCATAGCAGGAATCGGCCACGCCTGCGACCAAAGGGTCGTTCAAATTGGACTCGATTTCGCGACCTCCTTTTCCAACATAGGAGATATGCAAATCTCCCGACGCGCTTTGAACATCCACATCATCCTCCCCCAAAGTTGTGATTCCGCGGGTCCCGTTCTCTTCCAGGTAGCGCTCACTCCCGACGCGGTGACCGAGACGATCGATCAGCCGAACTGCGGCAGCAACCACTCTGCGTTTTCGCAGGCCATCTTTCTGGAGTTCATCCCGTACCGCCCGTCGCAGTCGCGGCAGCCCTTCCCCCACTGTCGGTAATCGTTCAAATTTCTCCCGTTTTTGTCGTTCCTGCCAAAGGGGATGGTAGCGATATTGCTTTCGCTTCCGGGAATCCCTCCCTGTCGCCTGCAGGTGGCCATTTTCACGGGGACATATCCAAACCTGGCGGTAGGCGGGTGGGATTGCCAGCCCCGCGATGCGGTCCAGAACATCCGGAGCTGTCACCTTTTCCCCGCAAGAGTCGAGATAGTAGAATCCCCTGCCGGCACCTTTCCGGGTAATCCCCGGATCACTGTCCGAGGTGTGGACGAGCGGAGTCATCTAGCCGTCAGCACGTTCCACCTCACTTTTCCGTTTCAGAACAGTCGTCCCGTCATCCTGTGAGATAACATAAGTCGGATTCTCCCGACTTCCTTTCCGGGACACCTCTGATCCATCAATTGTTCGGGAGATGGATTCCTCATGGATTTCTTCAATCTTTCCTTCTGCGGTTCCATCACCCCACTCCCACTCAACGCGTGTTCCTTCTCTAATCATTTTTGCAATGGGTTCACTGTTCACGCAACGCTTCGATCAACTCGTCTTTGCTCATATCGGACCTTCCTTCGATTCCCAACTCCTTTGCCTTATCGTAGAGGTCGTCGAAAGATCTCTCTTCATATGGAGTAGAGTTGTAGTCCATATCTTCTGAGGAAGTGTTGGCGATTCGAGCCGCCTTCTCTTTCGACATCCCTTTCTCCCGCAGGGACTCATATTGATCTTTGTTTTTGACGGATTCCGTTTCTACCTTGCTCATGTGGTTCGGGTTACGTTCCTGCCCCCTTTGTGGTTCCTTTTGCTCGTTCGATTTCCTACCGATACCGTCATTCCACACCGCGAAAATCCCGCATCACGTGGCGAGAGAGCTTTGACACGGGTTCAGCTTGCGCAACATTCGGCCATGCGTATCCCCGCTCTCATTCTCTCCCTATGCTTTCTGACAATTTCCTCAGCATATCCTGACGAAAAACCGAATTTCATTCTCCTAATCGCCGACGACATCAGCTTCGATGACCTGGGATGCTACGGAAGTCTTGATGCGCGGACCCCTCACATTGATGCGCTCGCCAAAGAGGGCCTGCGCTTCACCAATGCCTTCCTGACTTCCAGCAGCTGCAGCCCGAGTCGGGCCAGCATCATCACGGGGCGCTATCCTCACAACAACGGAGCCGCTTCAGAATTGCACCGCCCGATCCCCTGGCACCTTCCTTCCGTTACCGGAATTCTCCGCGACAACGGCTATCACACCGCTCTCGCCGGAAAGGACCACATGACATGGGGTTCTGCGCCTGAAGGCGAATCTGCTCCGACGGAACCCTTCGATCAGAAATACTCTCCCAAGGTGAAGGGCAACTCAGGTGGGCACGGGAACTGGCTGCAGGCACTCGCAGACTGTCCCGACGACAAACCTTTCTTTCTCTGGCTCGCCGCTCTCGATGCTCACCGTGCCTGGGACGGAGATCGCGAGTGGGATGAGGGTCTGTTCGGCCCGAAGTATGATCCAGCCCAGCTCACCCTTCCCCCGGCGTTTGTCGACACTCCCGAAACTCGCAAGGACTTCGCCGACTATCTGCTCGAGGTCACCCGTTTTGACTACTTCGTCGGAGAGGTCGTCTCGGCGCTGAAAGAGAATGGTCAGTTCGAAAACACCTACCTTTTTGTCGTGGCAGACAACGGCCGCCCGTTCCCCCGCGCAAAGACCCGTCTTATCGACGACGGCATGAAAACCTATTTCATCGCGACCGGCCCTGCCATAGCCACACCGGGAGCCACTTCTCACTCGCTCATCAGTGTGATCGACATCGCACCGACCGTCGCGGAACTGGCCGGTCTGGAGACTCCCGAAACTTTTCAGGGACGATCCCTCAGTCCCGTCTACGAGGACCCTTTCGCCGAAATTCGCCCCTTCGCATTCTCCGAACACAATTGGCATGACTATGAGGCTCACGGGCGCTCTGTTCGCGACGGACGCTGGCTCTACATTAAAAATTTCCGCCCCGCTCTTGCGCTCCAGGGACCTGCGGATTCCGTTGGTTCCCCTACTTTTCAGGATCTTTTGGCGGCTTCGGAATCGTCAGAACCTCTTCCGCCGATCCAGGCGGACATCTTCCTTACACCCCGGCCCG
Source organism: Verrucomicrobiales bacterium (assembly GCA_022361255.1). Taxonomy (GTDB): domain Bacteria; phylum Verrucomicrobiota; class Verrucomicrobiia; order Verrucomicrobiales; family DEV007; genus Arctic95D-9. The sequence goes on along the minus strand of JAKSBG010000173.1, from coordinate 6,638 downwards.
AAACGGAACTCTACGACACTGCTGCAGACCCGCGACAGATTCTGAATCTCTCCGGGAATGCGGATTATGAACGAATCGAATCGAAACTCTCCACGGTTCTGGATCAATGGATGAAAAAAACCGCTGACTCCGTTCCCGACGAAGTCAGCAAAGATGGATTCGACAGACAAACCGGAAAGAAAATCTTCAAGACTCGCGACGACTACCAGCGCCCTCCGGCAGGGGCGGACCGCAAAGCGGAAACAGTCAACCACGAAGGTCTGTAGATGCTACCGGTCTAGGCTACAATATCTTTGACCACATGCGCCTCCTCCACCCCGGTGAGGCGCTGATTCAATCCACGAAACTTGAAGGTAAAACGCTCGTGGTCGATTCCTAACAGGTGCAGAATCGTGGCATTCAAATCGCGAATGTGGACCGGATCCTGCGCGATGTTGTAGGAGTAGTCATCGGTCATTCCGTGGTCGTAACCGGCTTTTACGCCACCTCCTGCCATCCAGGTGGTGAAGCAGCGACCGTGGTGGTCGCGCCCGGAAGTCGGGGCTCCCAGCTCCCCCTGACTGTAAACCGTGCGTCCAAATTCACCTCCCCAGATTACGAGCGTATCCTCGAGCATTCCGTGACTTTTCAGATCCCGAACGAGGGCAGCGGATGCCTGATCCACATCCTGACACTGACGCGGCAGTTGGTTCCGGATCGAAATGTGTTGATCCCAACCACGATGAAAGAGCTGGATAAATCTCACACCCCGTTGTGCCATTCGTCGCGCCATAAGACAGTTCGCGGCAAAGGTTCCCGGACGTCTCGCTTCTTCTCCGTACAGTTTGAATGTTGACTCCGGTTCATCGGAAAAGTCAGTAAGCTCGGGAACCGAAGTCTGCATGCGATAGGCCATTTCATAGGCCTCGACTCTCGCCAGCGTCTCCGGATCACCAGCGGCTTCGGCATGCTGGCGATTCAGATCACCCAGAGTATCGAGGAGTCGTCGACGTGAGTCCCGTGAAACGCCATCGGGATTTTTGAGATAGAGAACCGGGTTGGCACCGGGGCGCAGCATCACCCCCTGATGACTGGACGGAAGGTAGCCACTTCCCCAAAGCCGCGAAAACAAAGGCTGACCCGGATTTTTCCCTGTTCCCTGGCTCAGGAGAACCATGTAGGCGGGAAAATTTTCATTCGCCCTGCCCAGGCCGTAACTCAGCCAGGCCCCCATCGAAGCGTGCCCCATCTGTTGCGACCCGGTATTGATGTAGGTGACGCCGGGATCGTGGTTGATTGCCTCGGTCCACATCGAGCGGACAATCGTCATTTCATCTGCGATTCCCTGCATGTGAGGAATAATGTTCCCCATCCAGGTGCCTCTCTCCCCGCACCGTTTTCCGCCCCACAGGGATTTCACTACCGGGAAACTCGCCTGTCTCGCCGTCATTCCGGTGAGGCGTTGGTCGCCCCGAACCGAGGGAGGAAGGTCAGAGCCGTGGTGCTTTTCGAGAAAGTCTTTCCCGTCGAACAAATCCACATGACTCGGTCCGCCGGATTGAAAAAGATAGATCACCCGCTTCGCCTTCGGCGCGAAGTGGGGCAAACCAGGGAGGCCTTCCTTACCTCCCATGGCATTCACATCGAGGAGAGCACCACTGCTCCCGGTTGAAAGCATCTGCCCCAATGCCACTCCGCCGAGACCGGCAGCGGTTTTCCCGAAAAGAGAACGTCTCGTCAGCAACTGACGCTGCATTTCATCACAGGTGGAGGACAAAGGAATACGATTCATAACTGACTTCAGGAAAAATTAGAGACGTGTCAGGGTTTCACTGAGATTAAAGAGCAAACTGGAAACCTGTGTCCAGACGGCTTGTTCCACCGGTGAATGATCGCGGTTTACCGGCCACTCCCCGGTTGCAATCAGCTCTTCTGCTGCGTTCTCATCTTTCTCAAAACGGGCCCGTTCATCGACGAGAAAAGAATCAAGAGCGTTGAGCTCGGCATCACGGGCGGGTCGTCCCGTGATCCATTCAAAGGCGCGACTCAATCGCTCGTTCTCATCCGCGCCCTGTGTTTCCTCCAGCAGCTTCGCGGCAAAGACGCGGGCCGCTTCGACAAATTGGGGATCATTTAATGTGACAAGAGCCTGCAGCGGAGTGTTCGTCACCCCTCGCTCCGTGATACACATCTCCCGGTTCGGCGCATCGAAAGCGGCCATGCCGGGATGGGGGCTGGTGCGCTTCACAATGGTGTAGAGGCTCCGTCGATACAGTTTCTCACCCCGATCCTGAACGAAGACCTGCTTTGTCGCCGGCGTGCTGCCGAAATGACTGACTTCCTTCCAGAGACCCGGTGGCTGATACGGCTGCACACTGGGTCCACCCACTCTCGGAACGAGGAGTCCACTGACTGCCAGCGCATTGTCTCTCACGAACTCGGCGGCAAGACGAAAACGGGGGCCACGGGCAAGGAGCCGGTTACCGGGGTCAATCTCCCGCAGTCGAGGCGTCTCTTCGGAGCTCTGACGGTAGGTGGCGCTCGAAACAATTTTCCGAATCAAAGCCTTCTGGTCCCACCCGCTGTCGATAAAATCGCGGGCAAGCCAGTCGATCAGTTCGGGATGACTGGGCCATTCCCCCTGCGATCCAAAATCGGCCGTCGTCGCGACGATGCCGGTTCCGAAAAAGATCTGCCAAAGACGGTTCACGGCAACCCGCGCTGTGAGCGGATGCTCCGGGTCTGTCATCCATTTCGCCAGATCGAGGCGCGTCGCATTCTCCGAAACCGGAAAAGCGGGAAGCACCGCCGGGGTGCGGGACGAAACTTTTTCCATCGGGGCGTCGTACTGCCCGCGATTCAGCACAAAGGTTTCGCGCGGCCTGGGAGCCGTGTCCATGACCATGGTGGAATGTTGTCCGGTCAGGACATCGATTCGTTCCTCCAGATTCGCGATACGAATCCGGAGAGGCTCAAGGTGATCCGCATCATCACGAAACGCCGCAAGCATCTGATCCTTTTCCCGCTCCGTCCAGGTTTCCTCCGGCTCACCCAGGAGGGAACTGATATGTGCCGGAAAACGGGAATCGCTGTCCACTCCGGAAAACCCATCGATTCTCCAATGATACGGAAGCGAGGCGGGACGACCAAAGAAAACCATCACCGTAAGGTAGGGCGACTCAGATGGACGGATTGGTTCTGCAAATGTCAGGGTCAAATGCGGATTGTTATCCTCCCGGTTCGGCTGCCACCATTGCAGATTTCTTTCATCCAGCACATTGGCAGGAACAAAGTTGGCATCCAGCGAGCTGGCGGTAGCCTTCGCGAGTCCGTTCTGGTTATAAATTTCCACCTGCTTCGCCGGTTGCGCTCCGCTGGAAACCAGCACCGTCGTAACCATCGGCACACCCGCATCAAAAGGTGTCAATTCCCCTGACGCATCATGTGGTCGAAACGCAATGCGGATACCGGAAACGGAATCCACTGCCGGCAGTTCGAAGGCATGGCTGAATGCGTTCAGCCCCTTGCCGGGTTCGCTCACGAAAATGCTGCCGTCTTCCAGAATCTCATAAGGGCCCGGACGGTTCGGGCTCGAAACATCGAGAGTGGTCAGGCGGTGAATCGCAAAGTCATTCCCTTTGTCCTGCTCCTCTTTCCTCGCGGCTTTCAGCCAGGCCGGGAACCCGTCTGTCGTTTCTCTCCACTGCTTTTGCAGCGCATCCAACTCCCGCTGCAAGGCGGGAAGCTCATGATCGGGGATCGGGGACTCCGCCATGATCTTTGGACCGGCGTTGACCCCCGCATTTCCGTCCAGCCCCTTGTCCGACAATTCATTAAAGAAGGAGAAGAACTCATAATATTCCTTCGTCGAAATCGGATCGTATTTGTGGTCGTGACACTGGGCACAGGCCATGGTCAGTCCCAGAAAGACTTCACTGGCGGTCTTGACCCGATCAGCGGCATAGTTCGTTAGATTCTCCTGCGGAATTGTGCCTCCCTCATGAGTGATCATGTGATTTCGATTGAAACCCGTCGCAATGATCTGCGATGGCGTCGCGTTGGGAAGTAAGTCTCCGGCAAGCTGCTCTGTCACAAACTGATCAAACGGCATGTTGTCGTTGTATGCCTGGATCACCCAGTCTCTCCAGAGCCACATGTGGCGCCCCCCGTCGATCGAGTAGCCGTTGGTATCAGCGTATCGCGCCTGATCCAGCCACGGGGTTGCCATCCGCTCCCCGAAATGGGGGGAGGAAAGAAGGCGGTCAACCGCGCTCCGCCACGTCGCTTCCGGATCGTTTTGGTAAGACGTAAGAAAAGCGTCCACCTCCTCCTTTGCGGGAGGCAGACCGGTCAGATCAAAAGTCAGACGCCGAATCAGCGTCCGTGGATCAGCCTCCGCGGCAGGTTCCAGCCCCTCCTCCTTGAGGCGGGCCCTGACAAACCGGTCAATTTCGTTTTTTGCCCCGTCTACTTCGGGAGGATTCTGCTTTACCGGCGTTTCGTAGGCCCAGTGCCCCTCGTACTCCGCGCCTTCCTCGATCCATCGTTTGATGAGTTGCTTCTGCTCCGGAGAAAGAACCAGATGGGATTCCGGAGGCGGCATCAGTTCGTCCTCATCGTCCGAAATAATACGCCACCACGCCTCACTTTTCTCCAGGTCTCCCGGCACGATAGCGACGGTCCCTCCTAAGTCACTGGTGGCACCTTCGAGTGAATCCAAACGGAGGTCGGCGCGTCGCCCGTGCTCATCCGGGCCGTGACAGTGAAAACACGTTTCCGAAAGGATTGGACGAATGTCACGATTGAACTTCACCGGCCGGTTCGAGACCACCGCCGGCACCGGCTTGTCTTTCAGACCCGGGTGTTGCACCGATCCGGTTGCATTGATCACTTTCCACGGGTCGCGTTTTCCATCTGTTGATTCGACAGCTGCGAAAACCGGCTCAGACGACTCCATTTCCTCCACCGCCTTCATCCCGTCGTTCCCCGACGGTTTTTTCTGGAAGAAAACGACAGCGGCAATCACGACAGCAGCAGCAGTCGCCAGAGCCACGAAACGGTAGATGCCTACCGGACCGGACACCAAATCCCCCGCGAGATCGCCTGAGGGAGAATTTTCCTTTTGCAGGGAATCTCCTGCGGCGGTCAGCCAGGTCTCCATATCGCAATGGTCCAAATACCGGTCCATCGCGTCGGGTGAACGGCGCAGAAGTTCACGGAATTGCTCCGTCTCCCGCTCATCCAGCGGGCGCTCGCCAAGGATCGCAATCCAATCGTCGATTTTGTTTTCCTCGTTCATGACTTCACATTTCCTGCAATTCGTCCCGGTCCAGGCCAAGATGGGATTGGCGGCGAACACAATCGATCAGATTGCGACGGGCCCGGTGCAGGACCTGGGCTACCGCATTGACCTTCCGGTTCGTTTCTTTTCCCACGTCCTCCAGACTGAACCCTTCCAGGTAAAATTTCTCGACCGCCTCCCTCTGCTTTTCCGGAAGCTTCTCGAGGCAGACTTTCAGGAGTCTTCGTTTGCGTGTCTCCTCTTTTTCCCGCTCTTCGTGGCGGGCCTCCACCATTTGCTCGAGGTCGGAATCCAGCAGCGGAACCGTTCTTCTCGACCGGGCTTTCCTGCTTTCGTTTCGGTAGTGATTTCGCGCAATCGCCCTCATCCAGGCAACGAAGTTCGTGCCCTGCTCGAAGGTGTCCCGTTTGTCCCAGGCCGTCAGGTTCGTGAGTTGAAGCAAATCACGAGCGTCCGCAACGTTTCCGGCGAGACGAACGAGATATCCGAGTACGGGCACTTGTGCACATCTCAGTTGCTCATCAAATGAATCTGGTAATTCCTGTCGCAAAGCTTTCACTCTGGTAAGGAATGTAAGCAGAAGAAATAAAATTACGTTTTCCGTCGCAGATTTGCTCCGCGATCACGGTGTAAGCCGGTTTTCCCAACCGTCTAAGCTGCCGGATCCACGGCCCGGTAGGCGTCGATTACGGCCTGCTCCCCCTCCATTCCTTTTCCGAAATTCCCGTGCTCCATTCCGACAATTCCGTCGAACCCTGATGCATGAACATGCTCAAAAACCTTCGCGTAATTGATTTCCCCGGTGCCCGGCTCCTTCCGCCCCGGATTGTCGCCCACCTGCAGGTAACCGATCTGGTCGCGACACAGATCAAAGAGCGGGATCAGGTTCCCGCCTGCAATCTGCTGGTGATACATATCGTAAAGCACCTTGCAGTTGGGGTGATCCACCGCCATGCAGATGAGGTTGCCCTCCGTCACGGTTTGCAAAAAGGAACCGGGGTGATTCTGAAAACGGTTCAGCGGCTCCATCACCATCGTGATATTGTGAGGCTCGACGATTTCCACGGCACGGCGCAGCAGATCAATGCAATTCGCATATTGCGTTTCGCGATCCCAACGAGGATCCACCTGCCCTGACACCAGCGTCATGTATCCGGCATTCACCCGCTTCGCCACCTCGACAGTTTCCGCGATCTGATCGAGCACGATCTGATGCGCCTTCTTGTCTTTGGATGCAAAGTTGTACTCTTTGATTCCCGTCTTGGCTGAAACCACACCCATCGTGATCCCCAGTTTTTCCATCTCGGCTCCGATAGCCTTCTGCTCCTCCAGCGGGCGGCCACCCATTCCATTGTCT
>JAKSBG010000320.1 GCA_022361255.1 Verrucomicrobiales bacterium | reverse complement strand
TCATCGATCGCCAAAAAAATAAGGATACCAGCGACCAAAAACCAGGAGCGATAGAATGTTTTTTGCTCCCCTGATGATTCGAGTTTATGCCGCTGTCCTATGAACCATGACAAGGCTCCGGCTAAAAAGAGTATCGATCCAGAAAAGAGCGTCGGAAGGTTACTCTCGCTGTCGAAGTAAAATGTCGGGACCAAACCAAGCGCATAGTTCCTGCCCAAAACGCCCATGCAATAGACGGCAGTCAGATGGCCAAAAAGCAGCAGAAAATAGGCGGCAATAATTGATCGGGTAACATTTTTCCCCATTATAGTAAAACTCATTAATTATCACAATAGTTCTAATTGTGAATTTATCACTACTTTTCCACCACTTAAGCTAGACCAGTATCGAAGAAGGTAGAGGTATCGCGAACCAAATCACACCAACTCCCGCATCGGTTTGTAGCCGTCGACAAGGAAGTGCGGACGTCCTGACAAATCCTCGATTGTCACCTCGTTCGCATTGATTCCGAGCTGGTGATAGAGAGTCGCGAAGACTTCACCGAAGTGAACGGGTCGGTCTGCAATTTCGCCACCGAGTCGATCCGTGGCCCCGATGACCTGCCCCGTTCGCAGACCGCCACCGGCCAGCAGTGCCCCGCCCACGCGTGGCCAGTGATCGCGTCCCGCGTCTTTGTTGATCTTCGGAGTCCTGCCAAATTCCCCCCACGCCACGACGAGTGTGTCATCGAGCATCCCTCTTTCGTCGAGGTCTTCGATCAGCGCACTGAGCCCCTGATCAAAGAGCGGGGCATGAGATCGCATCCCCGCGAAGTTTTTGCTGTGAAAATCCCAGCGTCCGAAATTCAAGGTCACACAACGGGCACCCGCTTCGACAAGCCGGCGTGCGAGGAGAAAATGTTCCAGGTTCCGCGGTGCCCCGTCACCCACATTCTTCGGATCCCCTTTTCCGTAACGCTCGCGGACTTTCGGGTCTTCCTTTTCCAAATTCAATGCCTCCGCCAGCGCGCTTGATGTCAGGAGGCCGAATGCTTCCTCGTGAAACTGATCGACCCCTTCCATCATTCCTGTCTGGTCTGCTTCGCGGCGGAACTGATCAAATGATGCCAGCAGCCCGCGACGCTCATCCAGTCGGGCAAGTGAGAGACTGTCCAGCGCGAGATCCTCTTTCCCGGGACCGGAGGGTTTGAAGGGACCGTTGGAGAAACCGAGAAAGCCCGGCTTTCCGGAAGAACCGTAGGGAGGGTGTCCCGCCTTGGGTGCCAACCCGACAAAAGCGGGAATATTCTCCGCTTTCGTTCCCATCAGCTTTGACGTGACCGCCCCGATAGACGGCCAGCCCCCGGCCGGCTGCCCCACCATATTCAAAGTCGAACCCACCTTTCCGGTGTAGCACATGAACGAATCATGACTTCCGTTCGGCGCGCCGTAGAGGGAGCGAATCGGGACACACTTGTCCATGATCTTCGCCATTCGCGGCAACAACTCGCAGATCTCGAGACCATCCACATTTGTCGGGATGGGGCGAAATTCACCGCGCACATCCGACGGGGCATCCATTTTCAGATCATACATGTCCTGATGCGGCGGAGCACCGGCCATGTAAATCATGATAATCGATTTCTTCGAATTACGAAGCCCTGCAACCTGTTCAGCCTGCAACAATTGCGGCAGCGCTGCCCCGCCCATGCCGAGTCCACCAATGCGAAGAAAATCGCGCCGGGAAACTCCATCACAAAAGCGACCACGGGTAGCCGGCGATCCGGAAACGGTAATCATGAGTGAAACTAGCCCCCCGTTTCGAAAAGGCCCGTCACGCGTTCACGCGACAAGGGAGAAAAAGAATCTGTCGCAAAGGACCACCCGAATGCAGACTGAGACATGCGCCTTTCATTCCCCCTTGCAGTTTTCTGCCTGGCCCTGACAGCATTTCTGACCGGGGCTTCCCGCGCTGATCCCGGCACGGCAAAGGAGTTTCTCCACCGACACTCTCTTGTCGAATCGCTGCCGGAAAAGCCTGCGAATTTCTCATCCCTTCGGGCAGAGATCGCGAGAACACCCGATCCGGCATCCCAATTCGGCTACATCGTTTTCAGTCTTGGGAGGCACAAAGACAAGCTGCTCGATCCGGAACAGGGCGAAAAACTGGCGTTACTGATCGAGGAACGGAAGAGGGCAGCTATCAACTGGCACGATGTTCGAAATGTTGTCCGCGTTCGGGCGCAGATTGCTCTGTGGGAATACGCAGAAGCTGATGAGAAGGCAGCAGCCCTGAAGAAGGAGAGATGGAACACCTGGACCGACCTCCGCCTCGAATTCATGTTTCAGGAGTTCGTCGACAAAGAACGATTTCAACGGAACGCGTGGAACATCCTTACAGACGAACAGAAGCAATCCCTCCTCAGCGGAAAATGGGACGATTATCTCAAGAAAAGCACGGGACATCGTCGACTGTTCAGTGCAGACAAACAAATCACCCGAATCCTTGGCAGGCCGGACCATCCTGACAGATTCGAAACCCTGGAGGCAACATGGCGCAGTCGGTGGGAGAAAATGTGGAACACCTATCAGGAGGCCGCAGCATTTGAACGCAAACGTGAATTTGCGATGGATCTGGCGAGCGGGGAATTCTCCCTCCATGCGTGGAAATATTTTTACGAACCCGCCTTCCGGGACTTTGCCACTCATGAATGCGAAGCCATTCGCGAACTCTTGCAAACCGGTTACCAACGCGATTCAAAAACTCTTCAATCCCTCGAAGACTATCGAACCGGGCTGCGTTCAGATGCATTGGAAAAATACTCACACTGCCCGGATGAGCTTCTCGCCATTCTCAAAACAAGGGAGCCGAATCAAATCAATCAGTAGCCTGCCTTTCACCGGCACTCCGTGAGCAAGGCCTGTGCTACAAACCGGACAGTAGTTCCACATCTTCTTCGCGCGCCAGAAAAGCCTGTTCAAGGTGGTCCAGCTTTCGAGCGCCGATCAGGACATAGTCAATGTCCGGCTGAGAAAAGGCCCACGCCATCGCGAGATGCGCCTGAGATACCCCGGCCGACTTCGCCGCATTCTCAAGACGGTCGAGTCGATCCCAGGATTGTGCCGTAAAATACACATCCTGATGCCCGGGAATCACATCAAAACGGGAACCCTTCTCAACACCGTTTCGATGCTTCCCCGTGAGAAACCCCGCGCCGAGCGGGCTGTAGGTCACAACAGCAATGCCATGCTCACGGCACACCTTGCGATCAGCTTCCGTGAGATCCCGCACCGCATAGTTGAAATTATTCTGAATCACAGAGAACGGAACAAAACCAAGCTGCTCCTGTATTTTCCGAACCCGCAGCAAATATCCCATTTTCACATTGCTGACTCCCAGTCGCCGGACCTTGCCATCGCGAAGCAACTCGTCGAGCGCAGCGAGAACGCCGTGCTCTTCGACAGTCGTGTCCCAACTGTGCAAATAGAGAAGGTCGATCCCGGATACTCCCATCCGCAAACAACTTTCCTCCACCCGCCCCCTGATCTCAGACGCATGGAACGGAGGCAAAATCTTTGTCGCCACTTCAACCGAAGCCGCAGCATCCGGACGCGAACGCAGCCATTCTCCGACAATCTCCTCGGAAGCCCCTTCGCCGTATGCCGCCGCCGTATCGAGCAGATCAAGCCCCCTTTCCACCGCTGCGTCGAGCAGAGCAAATGAATCTCTCCGGCCAATCTCACGACCAAACGTCACACAACCCAATCCGATCTTCGCCTTGCTCATCTAACCCTGTCAGATACATCACCCGACAGGGTATGGTCAATGGCACAACCCTGTTTGATCGGCTTTCGCATGGGCGATACCATCGAAACCGACCCGGTAAAAACCCTTTGCGCCTTCCCTGCCCTGCATGAGATTCATCGCATGAAAAGCGCCTACGAACTCGCAATGGAACGGCTCAACGATTCCGAGCCTCAGGTAAAACTGACCGACGAACAAAAAGCGGAGATTGCAGCCATCGACGACAAATTCAAAGCGAAGATCGCAGAACGTGAACTCTTTCTCGACGATCTCATTCGAAAGGCCGAAACCGAAGGAAATTTCGTCGAACTGCCGCAGCTGCAGGAGCAAAAGGCGAGGGAAATTGCGGCTTTGAAAGAAGAGTGCGAGGCGGGGAAAGAGGAAATTAGAAGCAAAGGAGTTGAGTAGTAGAGAATTCGCGAGGCACGACGAGTCGCGCAGAGGCATTCTCTTCCCCTCAAAACTCCTTCTTCAGCCCCTCGATCTCCTTCCGAATCATCCCGCCGACGCGGTGCTTGGCGAGGTAGACCTGTGACTGGCTGACTCCGAGTTCTTTTTTCACTTTTGCCACGTCCCAGTCTTTGATGACATAGGCGTGGAAAATTTGAAACTGCTTTGGTGATACCTGTTTTTTGACTCTCTCAATGGCGACTTCGGAGAGGTTGAATTTCCACTCGTTCTCCCACATCCGCTCGAGAATTTCCTCGCCGTCCTCGCCCTCGAGACGTTCGATCGTCATCGTATTGCGTTCGTCGCCATCGCTACCGGGCGTCCCGCCCGATTGATTCATTGCCGCCGGATTGCGCTGCTTCTTACGGAACTGATCGGCGATGCGCCAGCGCGTGATATTCATCAGCCAGGTCTTGAAGGAACCTTTTCCGGGATCGTATTTCTGCCCCTTCTTCCACTGTTTCGCGACCGAGAGAACCGTTTCCTGCACGACGTCGAAGGCTTCATCCTGCCCGAGCCCGGATTTCAGTGAAACAGAGTAGATGAGCCGCCAGTAGGTTTGGTAGAAATCATCCCAGGTTCTCTGGTCCTCCCAGTCAGAAAGGCGTTCGATCAGGCTCATACGAGTCTTTGCGAACTGTTCTTTGAGGTCGGATTTTTTCTCCGGCGTTTCCATCGTGTTTTCTACAGTAGCGGTTTGCATGATTCGGTCCAAGGTTTTCACTTGGCCATTCTACGAAGCGTTCCTAAATTTCTTTCATGATTCGCATTGGAATTATCGGCTGTGGCCGAATTCTCGCCGCCCATCTCGAAGGATATCGCATTCTCCGCGAGGCCGGGGTGGACAATTTTGAAATCACCGCTCTCTGCTCCCGCAAGGCCGAAGACGCGCAAAGCTACGTAAAGCGGGGTGAAGGCCCGCCGCAACGCAGGCCCGTATCGGACATCCCCGGAGATCCGCTGGCGGTCGGGGATCAGTTTCTCTCCGACTTTCAACCCGATACGGAAGTTGAGGTGTTTACCGACTACCGCGAACTCATTGCTTCGGATCGCGTCGATGCGATCAACGATTTCACGATTCACAGCCTTCATCATCAGATTGCAGAAATCGCCTTTGCTGCCGGGAAACACGTCCTCTCCCAAAAACCACTCGCGGTCACCATGGAGGGCGCACGCCGCATGTGTGAGCAGGCGCAAGCTGCCGGCGTCACTTTCGGCGTTTTTGAAAACCTGCGCTTCGATCAGGGAGTAAGGCACCAGCACTGGGCTTTCTCGGACGAGGGACCGGCAGGCCGTCTCCAGATGGCAGTGATGGGAAATATCGGAACCTGGTGGGCACCCGACCTGATCGTCGCAGAAACGCCGTGGCGCCATAAACTGATTCAGGGCGGCGGCATGGCCCTCGATCTCGGCCCACATTTTTTCGACATGATCCGCTACATCGGAGGCAGCGAAATCGCGAGCGTCAGCGCGCAAACACAGGTCGTCGAACCGACACGATATCTGCTTCGCAACGGCGAACGTGTTGAGCCCCTTTCCTGCGACGCGGATGACACCTTCTATGCCCATTTCGAACTCGAATCCGGTGCCGCCGGAACCATGTTCGGGAGCTGGGGCGGCCACGGGACAAATACAGTTCTCGGCGACGGTCCTGTTTTTTACGGAAGCAGAGGGCGTGTCACCGGGGACCGAATCCAGCTCGACGGGCAGGAGGAGCAGTCTCTGGCATCGCTCTACGAAGCGAATGCACCGGCAGAAATGAAGGATCGCCATTTCCCGCTCGGCCTCACCAATGACTTCGCGCTGTCTCAGCTCGATTGGCTACGTGCGATTGAAAAGGGAGAGCAGCCGGAATGTTCCGGCACGGAAGGTCTGAGAGATCTGGCATGCGCCTATGCAGTGGTCGAGTCGGATCTTGCAGGCAGAAAAGTCGACGTGGCCGAAGTCGAGAGCGGGAAGCTGCGGGACTATCAGAAACCTATCGACGCTGAATTTGGATTGGGGTAAACCTCCTTATCCTTTTCTCCATCCCCGTGTGAGGAAGAAAAGGAAAAGGATAAAGAAAAAGACGTTATGCTGAAAATCGCCACCCTCGGACTCCATCACGACCACGTCTGGAGCAACCTCGAAGAACTGCAGGCAACCGGGCGCGCGGAACTCGTTGCAGCAGCGGATGCCGACGAGGAACTGCTCGAACAGTATCGCTCGAGGTTCCCCGGAAATATCTACAAATCCTACGAGCAGCTTCTCGACTCGGAAGAACTCGATGCCGTCTACATTTTTGCCAGCAACAAACTGAGCGAAGATCTCACAGTGATGGCCTGCGAACGCGACCTTCACTGCCTCGTCGAGAAACCGATGGCAGCAACACTGGCCGGAGCCGACCGCATGCTCGCTGCCGCCGAATCCAACGGTGTCAGGTTGATGATCAACTGGCCGTTCACCTGGTGGCCACAACTCCGACACGGCATTGCGATGGCACAAGCCGGAGAAATCGGCCTACTCTGGCAGGTCAAATACCGGGCCGCTCACCAGGGACCTGTCGAGCTCGGATGCTCGCGTCAATTTTGTGAATGGCTCTATGACGAGGAACGAAACGGTGCCGGAGCACTCATGGACTACTGCTGCTATGGAGCTGTCCTCGCAGAAGTGCTACTCGGTCGTCCCGACTCCGTGACCGGTGTGAAAATTTCCACGGGATTGAAGCCGGAGCTTTCACTCGAAGACAACGCGATTCTCGTCCTGACCTACCCGAACGCTCTCGCCACGACGGAAGCGAGCTGGACACAAATCGGAAAACTCACCTCCTACAGCACCACACTCTACGGCAGCGAGGGAACGGTGCTGATTGATCCGGATCATGGAGGCAGCATCCGTCTGGCCAATGCCGAACATCCCGATGGAATCGTGCTCGAAGTTCCGCCCCAGCCTGATCATCTCGAAAACGCGAGCACCCACTTTATCGCTGCGATTGAGGACCCTGAACTGGAAATTCACCCGCTCTGCGAGATGCGTCACTGCCGGGAGAGCCAGTGGATCCTCGAAGAAGGGATTCGTTCTGCGAATCACGGAACGGTCAGCGCAAGTTGATGCCTGTGTTCAGTTTCAAATCAACACCGAGTCCAAGGCCGGGGAGGATATTCCCGGTTCCCGGCAAAGAAACAGGCAGCGACGTGCCGTTTTCTCCGGTGGAAAGATTGATTTTCACCCCCGCACCTGCACCCGCACCTGCTCCGGAGCCCCCGCCAGTCGGGAGATTCACGGAAGCGCCACCGGCGACCGGGACATTGACATTCACTTGAGGAATAAGGCTGCTGACAGCTGGGGAATTCAAAACTCCGGTAACGGGAACTGTCGTCGGAGTCGAAGCGCTAATCCCGGTGTTGTGATCCGCCTGGAATCCGTTAGTAGCGACGTGAGGATGCTGGACAACGCGGCTTCCCGAACCAGAGGGCGCGTTCATTCCCCCGATCAGGCCGGTGACGCTTCCCGCGAGAGCATTCGAATAAAGGGAATTGGGCGATCCGGCGATATTCCCACCGATTCGAACCCGACCATTCTTCCGGGTGACCTGAACAGGAGCCGCCTGCCGCGGGGCTGCCGCCGGAGCTTCTGATTCGGGTTCAGCTGGTTCCGGCGAACGTACTGAAATATTGAGAAGTGCATTCTCTTCCGGAACCGGCTCAGAGCTTCCCTCACCGACCTCGCCACCGGAATTTCCGAGACTAACATTCACACCCAGGGTATCGAGAATTTCAACATCAGCATCTGCTGCGAGGGGCAAAATTTCACCCGACGATACATCAAGAGAGACAGCCGCTCCACTTCCGGAATTACCGTCGTCTGCGGGCGCTTGCGGTGGATCAACATCTCCGCTTTCACCGGGCGGAATCACAACAACACCACCACCTCCGTTGTTCCCTGCTCCGGTAATTCCCCCTCCGTCGGGTCCCGGGTTGTTTCCGGAATTCGCTGAATCGATTGTTACGCCATCTGCCGAAGAGACACTGTCGGCTCCGCGTGCAGCCTGAAGAGCCATAAACCGGCTCTGCGAGGAAAGGTCACCCCTGAGCGGCTCTTCATTCGAAACGGGAACACGGCGCTCCGGTTCAACAGGCTGCGCTTGTGCAATCTTTTCTTCCACTTCCGGCTCTGCCTTTTCCGGATCCGGTTTCGAAGGAATCGGATCAGTCACCGGCACCCCGTATGGTTTGGCATACGGAATATCTTCCAATTCATGGCCCTTTTGCGAGGACGTCACTTCGGGATCCGGCTTAGAACCCTCCCGCTCCCTGTCTCGAAAAACAGCTTCTCCGAGATCTGCTCCCCCCACTCCGTCGGCAGGGCTCATTCCTGAAAAGAAAGGGGCGACCAGTTGGCCAAGAAAAATTCCTCCCGCAAAAACAAGGGTGACCACAAAAGGCAGCAGAATCTTCTTCACTTTCGCAGTCATAACGCTCAATCGCTACAAACCTGGTGATCCACTCTGTAGCTTCCCTTATCGTAGCATGACACTCGACCAAAACAAAGCAGCAATCCAAATGTCGGATTCAGCAAGGCGATCCTGAAACAGGAACAACTACCTGTCTTCCAGCGTATTAACCCGTTCCACAGGAGGGGGCGCAGGCTCTGAATTTTTCTTCAACCGATAGACTCCCCAGGCAACGCCAATCACAATTCCCAGCAATCCGGCGACCAGCAGAACGAGGAAAGGTCTCTTTGCTGTCTCCTTTTTTTCCTCTTTCTCCTCTTCGGAAGGAATTGAATCAGCCGAAGACAGTTTCAGAGCGGGAGGAGGTGGCGTTCCAACGGCAGCAAAGGGTTTTGTCCCGATTTGGAGCAGTTTGGAAATTTTTCGAAAATTGGCAGGCCGGTCTTCCGGGTTCTCCGCAATACAGCGCGCAATCGCATAATCCCACTCCTCCGGCACCGGCTTCTGTCCAACCCCCTTTTCCTTCCTGCGCCGGCTCATCGAAAGCAGATTGTCCGGATCCCACGTCCACGAATCCTCCTCCGGATCCTTGAACGGATATGAAGCGGTAATCAGCCAGAAAACCGTCACACCAAAGGCAAAAACGTCGTTGAGATGATGGCTTTCGCTAGGATTCCAAATCAATTGGGGTGAGGCGTAGTGAAGCGTCAATCGACTCCCGATTACCTTTTCCGATTCCGGATCCAGATTCGGGGCGATCTGGGATGCGAGACCAAAATCGGCCAGTTTCAGCTGACCGTCACGATCCAGCATCAGATTGGTTGGCTTGATATCGCGGTGCACGATTCCACACTTTTCGTGGGCATAGGAAAGCGCGTCACAGACTTGTTGAAGCCAGTCTTTGATGTCTTCCGCCTCGAGCACCGGGCGTTTTGAATTCATCAACTGCGCGAGATTTCCACCCGAAACATACTCCATGCTGATCGCAGCAGGGCTGTCAGGCTGAATGTGAAAATCAAAGACCCGCAGGATGTTCGGGTGGTTCAATTGGCGGGCCTGCTTTGTTTCCCGCTTCAGAAATTCCGTTTGTTCCTTACTGAAGGACGGGCGAAGAAATTTCAGCGCGACCTTCTCGTCGAGCTCCTGGTCATAGGCGAGCCAAACCTCACCTATTCCGCCAACCCCGAGTCGCTCCGTGATTTTGTATCGGTCGAGATAAAGAGACGACTCTGACATGGTTGCAACCGGTCTACATGTTCAACGAACTTGCCAATTCCGGGAAACCAATCTCGCTCCTCTCGCAATCCGGCCGGCTCAGGCAGCTTCTTTCTCCCCTCCGCCTTTCGGCTTCGCCTCTTTCTCAACAATCACTTCCGGCTCTTTCGTGCCTTCAACGACTTCGCGGTCCACCACCACTTTGGCAAAACTGTCCTGGCTCGGAGCATCGAACATCACTTCGAGCATAAGTTTCTCGAAAATCGAGCGCAGTGCGCGGGCACCGGTGCCGCGTTCGATCGCTTCCTCAGCCATCGCCTCGAGGCCGTCCTCTGTGATATCGAGATTGACGCCATCCATCGCAAGAAGTTTGGCATATTGCTTCACCATCGCGTTCTTCGGCTCGGTAAGAACCTTCACCAACTCGGGCGTTTTAAGAGGACGCAAGGTGGACACTACGGGGAGACGACCCACAAACTCGGGGATCAAACCAAAGCCGTGCAGATCCTCGGGGGAGACGTTGCGAAGCTGCATCTCGATCTCACTTTCACTGGCTACCTTGGTGACTTCATCACCGAACCCGAGAACCTTTTTACCGAGGCGCCGTCCTACGATTTCCTCGAGACCGACAAAAGCACCGCCGCAAACAAAGAGAATTTTCTCAGTGTTCACCTGGATGTATTCCTGCTGCGGGTGCTTGCGGCCACCCTGCGGAGGAACATTGCAAACCGTGCCTTCGAGCATTTTGAGAAGAGCCTGCTGAACGCCTTCCCCACTCACGTCGCGTGTGATGCTGACGTTTTCCGTCTTGCGGCCAATCTTGTCGATCTCGTCGATGTAGATGATCCCCATTTCGGCCCGCTCCACATCGTAGTCGGCAGACTGAAGAAGGCGGAGAATGATATTTTCCACATCCTCACCCACATAACCGGCCTCGGTCAGAGTCGTCGCATCGGCAATGCAGAAAGGAACGTTCAAAACCTTGGCGAGCGTCTTCGCCAGGAGGGTTTTTCCGGATCCGGTGGGACCGATCAGGAGAATATTACTCTTCTCAATCTCGACATCCTCGACTTCGGCGAATCGACCGTGAGCACGAATTTTTGCCGGGGCGGAAAACTGCTGAAGCCGCTTGTAATGATTGTGCACTGCAACAGAGAGAACTTTCTTTGCGTGGTCCTGACCGATCACATAATCGTCGAGTTTAGCGAGAAGCTCCTTCGGCTTTGGCACAGTGAGGTCAGTTGGCGCCACTTCCTTTTCCTCGTGCAGCTCTTTTTCCAGAATGCCTTCACAGACGTGAATGCACCCGTCACAAATGTAAACGCCGGGACCGGCAATCAGTTTTTTGACTTCTGCGTGGCTCTTGCCACAGAAGGAACACATTGTGAGGTTGGAAGCTCTTGCCATGAGAGTGGAGAGAAGTGGATTTCCGAATCAGGGGCGAAACTTACTCTATCCACAGAGCGAGTAAAAGCCAGTCGGAATTTAAATTTTCAGAATTATAAAATTCTTTCGAATAAACTGGTTATTTCCGTTGTCGAATCAAAGGTGTGATCTGCTTCTATCCGGATCGCTTTTTCTCCGCGAACTCGAATGGTTCCCGCGAGAAGGGCCTGATGCCCCATCTCGATATCACGATCCGCATCACCAATCATCCACGATAGACGTGGATCGATGAAAAACCTTTCACAAGCGGTCTCGATCATCTCCGGATCGGGTTTCGGCCGGTGGGGACAATCCGGTTCCCCGGTGAACGCGTAAATCCCGTCAAACGCCGCTTCCCCCAGCTCCCGCTGCATCTTCCGATGTATCCGCTCCAGATCCTGCGCCGACATGAGACCTTTTCCGACCCCTTTCTGGCTGGTCACGAGAATGACGAGCCAGTCTCGCTCTTTCAACCACCTCAGACATTCAGCGATACCGGCATTGAGATGAAAGTTGTCCTCATGAAGCACATAGCCCGGACCGGGCGATCGGTTCACGACCCCGTCCCGGTCGAAGAAAAAACACCTGCGCCCCGAAACCTGCGCTTCCACACGACGCCATTCGTCAATCGTATCGACATCAAATTGCTTCGGCAAAAGCTTTGTCGATAATCCCGCTTTCCCCGCTGCTTCTACACTCGCTTCCAGCGTCTTTTCGGAGCTCCATGGAATCTGCTGAAACAGACAGCTCTGAGGGGCCTTCAGCCCCAGCAGGTAGTAGCCCCCGTCCTCCGTGGGACCGAAAACCGCATCCGCACCCTCGTCGAGGCGGGACCAGGTTTCGGCAAAAATGTCGCGATCGAGGTGAACGCAGTCCGTCCCGATGATGGCGAGCTGCGTCTCCCTGCCACATTCCTGAAACACCGACTCAACCGCGTGCTCGAGACGATCGCCAAGATCGCCCCGGCTTTGCTCGTGCCAGGAAACCTCACCGGGATAAGCAACCAACCAGGGAGAAAGCCAATGCTGTATTTCTCCGGACTTTTCCGGAGGATCGTAGGCAATGACGATCCGGTCCGGCCCGGCATCGCGACATTGCTCCAGCACCCGGCAAACCAGCTTTTCATAGGCCGCTTTTGCCGATTCCTCACCGAGATCTGCGGCGAGACGGGTTTTGACGCGACCGGGTTCGGGGAATTTCAGAAAGACGAGAATGACTCTTTTCATGCCGTTCTGGAAAACGGAATCGAGTAGGTTTTCACCATCGTTGCGTCCTCTGAGAAAGAAATATGATGAAACGGGATCGGACCTCCGGCGAGAAAGTCACATCCCTCATCATCAGGTCCTGCGGTAAATTCACATGCCGGACTCGAGACACCGGATTGCAGCACGCCGTCGCGATAGATCTGCAGCCCCCGGTGCAAATGTCCGGAAAAGATTCCTCGCAGATTCGTCCCGGCCTTTTCCGAAAGGGCCGATTGGAAATCCGGCCCGTTGGTCACGAGGAGGTGTTTGTCGATCCACTTCGAACCGATCGGGGTCAGGGGATAGTGGAGAAAAATCGCGACAGGCTTGTCACCGGAAACAGAATCCAGCACAGCTGCCGTTTGGTTTTCTGTCAGAAACCCGTGCGGCCCCTCCTCCGGCGGCACCTTTCCGTCGAGCACAAAGAATTCCCACGGAGAGGCCGATCCTCCCATCCGGTAACAGAGTTGATCGTCACTTTCAGGCACCAGCAAATCAAAATCACCAAAGGTCAGCGCATTCCGCATCATCGGAACATCATCATGATTGCCCGTCGCGTAGTAGACGGGTGCCGGCAATCCTGACAAAACCTCCTCCGCCAGTTCATAAGCGCTTTCATCCGGATCATTTACGACATCTCCGGTGTGCACGATAAAATCAGGGACAAACGGAAGGCGATTGATCTCCTCAACGAGAGCTATCGCGCGATCACAGGCATTCGCACCGCGGATCTTGTGACATCGATCCGGGCCGAAATGAGTGTCGCTGATGTGAATGACTTCGAGCAAAGCTCAGGGGATTTGGAGTGAGACCTGTTAGCTGTCCCGCGAGTGGGAGAGCAACCAATCGTATAGCTCGGAAGTGTTATACGCCTGAACCCAGGAATTATGCCCCACGCCCGGATAAATTGTCATTTTCGCGGATTCATTGCCGCGTCGCTTCAGTTCTTCGATCAGGCGGGTCGTTTCCTCAACCGGAACCGCCGTGTCCTGGTCACCGTGAAATGCCCAAACCGGCAAATCCTCGATGTATCGCATTTTATAGGGAATCCCCCCTCCGCAGATCGGAGCTATCGCCGCAAACTTCTCCGGCGCAAGCGTCGCAAAGTGCCAGGTCCCGTAGCCCCCCATACTCAGTCCTGTGAGATAAATACGGTCGGGATCCACGCGGTATTTCTTTTCCAAATAATCGATCAGCTCCATCACTGGTTGCTCTGTCCACCATTCGCCCTCTGGACACTGAGGCGAAGCGAGTAGGAAAGGAAACGTTTCTCCCGCGGCCGCCTTCATCGGTGGACCGTGAATCGCGACTTTGCTCAAATCAGTGCCGCGCTCTCCCGCTCCATGCAGAAAAACCATCAGCGGCCACGATTTTTTCTCATCACTCTCGTAGTCATCAGGAAGGGAAATGAGAAAATCGAGTTCCAGAGTTTGCTCGATTTCCTTCTCAAACTTTGTCGCAACCTGATCAGCATGAAGCACGACAGGAGAGAGCATCGCAAGCGCCAAAAGAACACGGGGGAGGTTTCGCATATCGAAATCCTAGCGAATCCGCTCGTCTGCGCCAGATAAAATCCGGGAAGGATCAGTTGATTCTTTGCCTATCGTCCCCGACAAAATCCCATGAGCGAACACAAAGCGAAACTCACCTGGAAGCGAAACGACAGTGGATTCGGATACAAGGAATATCCCCGAAACCACGAATGGGCATTCCCCGGAAGCGGGCAGACACTGCGCGCTTCCGCCGCACCGGAATACCTCGGAGACGCCGATTGCGCCGACCCGGAAGAAGCTTTCACAGCGGCATTGACCAGCTGCCACATGCTGACTTTTCTCGCCATTGCCTCCATGAGCGGCTTCATTGTCGACAGCTACGAAGACGAAGCCGTCGGGCATTTGGAGAAAGCGGACGATGGAAAACCCTGGCTCGCGAAAGTCACGATGAATCCAACGATTGAGTTCTCCGGCGACAAGATCCCTTCACCGGAAGACATCGAGAAGCTTCATCAAAAAGCCCACCACGAGTGTTTCCTGGCCCGCTCGGTGAAGACGGAGATCTCCTGGAGCTGAAATAGAACGGTTGGAGGTCAGAATACGAAACGCGCAGCTTTGGGCAGTAAAGTTGCGGAGCTGAACGCCCAGAAAGCCCTATGTCGTTGCCAATTGAAGAACTGATAGGAGATCCGCAAATGGATATACTGATCTAATTTTTCGGCACTTCACCAACTGGTTCGAAACCATCGCCAATGATGTTGGGAAATTCTTTATATTCCTTAGCAACAGCATCTGAAATTTGCTTCTCTTCACCCATCACCTGAAACATGTCATGGCTCCGTTCGATTGACGGGTCGGAAAGTTGATTCGAAGCACTGAAAGCGGGTTCCGGCACGATTTTGGATTCCCCATTTTATGTGCGAAATGTCTGTCCCTGTCGGGAAGAGGGACGGGAGTGCCATATCAGGGGGATAGGGCTTCCAGACAAAACAACGCCCTCCCTGAATGGGCCCGCCTCCGTAGAGCAGTAGCCCAGATTGAATCACGGAATTTTTGTGGTTTTTGTACCAATACGGATGTTATCCACAATTTTCAGTGGGTTTTTGCCCATAAACCCACTGAAAATTGTGGATTTCGTTTCACCAAGTCGATAAAGTCACTGAAGTGTGTGGATATAAAGGGGAACAGATACACACTGAATATTGTGATGTTCCCTCTGTTGTGCCAGAAAATGGAATATCGCCAAGTATCTGAGGATGAGGTTCACAAAGCTGTGGACGACTTCCTGAATACTCAGGACGAGATCATCCCTGATTCCGAGTTTGATCGACTTTTCGACTCAACAAAGAAGGCTCTCGAGACTGTGGGCACCTTCAGCGAGGCGACGCGGGATGGAGCTGACTTTCTTTCTTCTCGGTATGTCGACCAGATTCCATGCATTGGAGTTTCAGTCGACGAGGATTTCTCGAAAGCGAAGATCCTTGAGGCAGCAGCTTTGGCGCAGAGAGAAGCTCACCGACCCTATGCTCTCATCTTTGATCTTTATCCCAATTACATTGCGTCGCTTCCGTCGGCTATCATCGGGACTCTTCCCTGAAACCCTAACGGCACAACAAGTCGGCGCACTCAACTCGATACTCGCTGGGAGTCGGTTGACTTTCGTAGTTCGATTTCTTAACCTCCACTTGTGGCCGCGCTCTCAGTATCGAGCGAGTGGCCTTGAACGTTCGGCTCAGAAACAATGGCTCTGGCAAAGAAAGGATCTCGGATAATTACGGTCGGCGACG
>JAKSBG010000319.1 GCA_022361255.1 Verrucomicrobiales bacterium | reverse complement strand
GTCGAACAGGTTTTGCGGCAGTGGAGCCTACCATCCGTTGGAAAGCTGAGAGACGAGCTTCCTTGCGAGATCCTGGGCTGCGAATGATAATGCATTGCGCTCCCCGACCTGATAACTGCGATCGACAAATTGAATCGTCTCGCCAATAACTCGCCCCTGACGGGCTTTGATCACTTTTTCGCCCTCGATTTCTATGGATTTTCCGAAATGAGAGCCTTCAACGGCTGTTGATTCGATGCGACGCCCCGAGTTCGGATCCGCGAGATAGAAATCGATGTAGAGAAAAAGTTTCAGCTCCTGAGATTCCAGCGTGTCATTTCGAACCGAGCGGAGTTGGCGCTTCCTGATCTCGTGAATCCTACCAACCAGAACAGCATCGCTTTTCGCTTTGCTCGTTACTTTATATGTGCCGTCCACTTGAATCTCTTTCAGCACCGCATTTGTCACCAGACTCGAAAGTCGGGGTTCCAATGTTTGGTTTTTGAAAATCGGAACGTGCAGGTTGTTGATTCCCGCATAGGAAGATGGCTTCACATCACCCAACTCATACTGGCAGCCGGTGGTGAACAACGCAATCAGTGCAGAAAATGCGAAAACTGAGAAGAAGCGATTCATCAAAAATGTTCCCGGAGGGCTTCTGAAAAATCCAGACTGCCCTCCGACGCGAAAATTTAGGCGGAATTTGGGGAAAAACAAGCGGGAAGGGGGATTGCCGTTCAGATGTGAAATCAGAAGCGGTCCGGATAGCTTTGCCACGGCTTGACCAGTCCATAGGTGCTGCCGCAGAGATCGTCTCTCATCCGTCAGAAGCAGGCAGCGGCACGACATCATCTTCGCCGGCACGCATTTTGACTTTGCCTTTCTTCAGTGGATTCCCACTGAAAAACCCGGGCTTTTTCTCCG
This sequence comes from Verrucomicrobiales bacterium, assembly GCA_022361255.1. Taxonomy (GTDB): domain Bacteria; phylum Verrucomicrobiota; class Verrucomicrobiia; order Verrucomicrobiales; family DEV007; genus Arctic95D-9. Next base: position 12,682 of record JAKSBG010000319.1, on the reverse strand, counting down.
TGGCTGCAGGGGCCGGCGCAGGTGCACCGTCCAGCACATTCAAGCGGGCCTGCGCTTTTGAAGCCCAGGGCGTATTCGGGTTTTTCACGACCTCGCGGTAATAAATCCGCGCAGAATCGGGTTTGCCGCTCTTTTCATAGAATTGACCGGTATTGAAAAGTTTCTCCATCGATCGCTCTTCGATCGACTGCAGATTCGCCTGCACCTCCTGAGCACGCTGATCTTCCGGGTTCTGATTCACAAAATCCATTCCGGCCTCGACCTGAGCCCGGTCCTTGTTCGGACTTTCCGACATTTCGGCATTTTCGCCGCGTAATTTGAAAATCTGGTATTGCGCTTCGGTTGCGAAATCGGATCCAGAGTAGGTGTCCACGACTTTCTTAAATGCGGAAATCGCTTTGTCGTTTTCACCCTGCGTGGAATGCACGTAGCCGATATTCAGGAGCGACTTGGGTGCGTAGTCTGTGTAGGGAGCAATCTCGGCAATCTGTCCGAACATTTCCACCAGCTTGGAGGGCTGAACCGCTGCACCCAGTCCGAGAAATCCTTTTTTGTCGCTTCCACGGAGCGAATCCGCGATCTGGAACTGATTTCCGACTGCCTCGTTAAAATTGGGCGTATTCCGGTGGGTTGTGAGGAGATCCTGATATTCGTCGAACGCTTTTTTGCCGTCGCCTTCCGCCTGAAGAATTTTTGCGTAGCGGAATTGAGCCTCCGCAGCAGCCTCGGTGCGCGGATAGGATTTGACGATTGATTTGTAGGTATCGCGTGCCTGGCGCCGTTTGCCGGAGGATTCCTGGCTTTGTGCTTTCTGAAGCTGTGCGTTCGCGGCACTTTCCTGAGTGGTCAGCGTTTCCGCATCGAGCTTTTTCTCATCATTTTTGATGATTCCGCCGAGAATGCCTTGTGCATGGGAGTGAGCCGGAATCAACAGGCCGAGGCCGATCATCAGACTGAGTGCAGATCGATTCATGTAGGAATGGAATGGGGTTTTAAAAGCGAAACGAAACGTATACGATCAAGCGATGCGATCAAATCGGAATTCTTCGTGACTGCGGAGCTTCCACAGAATGCGATCCACAATCACTGACAATACAGAATTCTGAAAATCTGATCTGCCGGTAGATTCCATGTGGAACATCGCTTACACCAATCATCACGAACCGCCGGCACGAATCTTAGTCGCAAATGCGGGGAAGATACCGGAGAGAAGACTGCTGACGGCCCATGCAGGAGTTTCAGACAATTCGAGGAAATCCGCGAAATACAGCGCAACAGAGACATTCCCGACGGTAGCGCCTCCCTTAGAATAACTTCCGACAATATATGTAATGTAAAATTCACAACATAGGAAACCACCGCTTCGACATCCCCTGCAGGATATGGTAAAACCTCGCAGTCGAAATTCCCGGCACATCGGTTAAAGTGCGTCCGCATCTTTCCAACCACCCGTTTACACCCATGCCTGAAATTTCTTCCGGAGATCCGACTTTGATCTCGCTGCAGCTCAAAAACGACCATTACGCCGTCCTCGTTGGCACTGATCTGATCGGCCGGACCGCTGAGCTGATCCGTGAGAATTCCGGAATTCGCGGCAAGCGTGCGGTGATTGTCACGGATTCCAATGTCGGCCCTCTCTATGCCGAAACCGTGCAGAAATCACTTTCCGGAGACGGCATTGAAACGTTCGTGATCACCGTGCCCGCCGGTGAAGCCTCCAAGAATATGGAGCAAGTCACGGAGATCTGCCGCGAAATGCTCCGTGCCGGTCTCGACCGGAAATCGTTTCTCGTCGCTCTCGGCGGCGGTGTTGTCGGTGATTTGGCCGGATTCGCTGCGGCGATTTTTCAGCGTGGCATTCCCTGTGTGCAGATTCCGACCACAATCGTGAGCCAGGTTGACAGTTCGGTCGGCGGAAAGACCGGGGTCAATACACCGGAGGGAAAAAACCTCGTCGGTGCGTTTCATCAGCCACAGTTGGTTCTCGCAGATGTCCAGACCTTGGACACGCTGGCGGAGCGGGAATTCAATGAGGGATTCGCGGAAATCATCAAGCACGCCGCGATTCGCGAGGCTCCCCTGCTCGATCTGGTTGAAAAGCGTGGCGAGATCCGCGATCATCTGGTGGAGTTGGTTTCCCGGAATGTCGCTATCAAAGCAGCTGTGGTTGAGGAGGATGAACGGGAAACGACAGGAACCCGCGCGCTCCTGAATTTCGGTCACACGATCGGACACGGGATTGAAGCGGCGGGCGGCTACGGTCGGTTTCTTCACGGAGAAGCGATCAGTCTGGGACTGGTGGCTGCCGTAAGACTTTCCATGAAACATTCGGGACTGAGCGCAGCGGATGGCGAGAGAATTCTCAATGCACTGACGGCCTACGGACTGCCCACTGAGCTGGAGAATGATATTGCCGAAGAAAGCGTTCTCAGTGCCCTCCAGCGTGACAAGAAATTCGAAGATGGACAGATTCGCTTTGTCCTGCTTGATGAACTTGGCAGCGCATTTGTATCGAGCGGGATTTCGCCGGATGATTTGCAGGACGCATTGCGGGGACTGTATGCAGGTTGATGAATCGAACGTTTTTGCCGGGACGCGGGCAAGGTGGAACTTGCCCCTCCATTTTGCGTTTTCCTGGAAGTTTTCTTCCGATGGAACCCTGTTCGCTCGATGACCTGACCCTGTTACCCCTTTCATCCAACTATGTCTGACGACTTTCATTGTCCTGAATGCGGTGCCGAAGTGCATCCGAATGCGGTGGGATGTCGCTCATGCGGAGCCCGGAAGGAAAACGGCGTCTGGCAGCAGTCGGAATCTTATGACGGCGTCGATTTGCCGGATGAGGACTTCGACTACGAGCAGTTCATCCGCGAAGAATTCGGCGAAGCCCCCCCTCGCCGGCTCTCAGGAAAGCAACTTTTCTGGTGGATCGTCGCCGTAATCACATTGATCGCATTTGTGATGCTAAGCTTCGGGATTTAGAGGTTTTAATCCGGGTAGAGATTTAGAAAATCCTCTATTTCTGCATCAGGCTCGCACAAGATGACATCAAAAGGCTGAAGCCCATCGTCGTTGCATTTGCAATTTCTCGGCATCGCATCTGTTGCAAGCGCCCCGAAAGCATAATTCATGAAGATAGCGTGCTCTCCGTTCGGGTCGCGAATGCGCGTCCATCCACTATTTTCGAAAAACTGTTCAATTTCCTGATCCGATGCAGCGCTTCCATCATAATGTGGCTGAGTTATGCAGAACGATACTTGCCCGTCTGCCCAACGGATCACTGATGCTAACTTAATTTGATCACCGAATATTTCGTTCGCTTTCATCCAGCGAAGCAAATACTGCGACGGACTTGCTCTCTCAAATTCAAGGTAGGAACGGATTTGAATCTCTTCTCCTACATCTGCGGACGTAACTTTCGGCCTCCTGTGAATGCGAGGAACAAATCCGAAACCCGGTGGCTTGGTAACCTTCACCATCAAACCTTGAGGCTGGTCGAACTCCACTATGTGTTCGCTTCCGATAAACGCTTCACTCCGTGTCCGGAACTCGAACTCCGCCCAGGAATCAGCGTGTTCGATCAGGATTCCCGCTTCGCGAGCCGCAACAGCCGCGAACTCGGCTTCACTTTGTGCGCAAGAGGTCCGGTCACCTTCAACATTTGCGCTGTCCTGCGTACGTAGGTTCCGTAATCGGTTGTAGAAGGTTTCAATCGAATCGATTTCCCCGCAGCCGAATTTTTCTCTTTCGCAGTGTTCTTTTTTTTGGAATCCAAAACTCTCGTAATCTCCGTTCGATTTCCCCGTCAGTCAACGGCCTTTGAATCGGCTCACTCCAAAACCGTCTCCTCTTCGGCGAGACCGGTCAGGACGTTGAAGCTGAGATAAGTGTAGGACCGGTCCATGGTGAAACGCACTTCCATCGGGTCACTGAGACCGGAGGCGCGAAAGGTCCAGCCCACACCTTTCGGCCGGATCCATCGCCGGGACCCGGGCGGACGAATTTCCATAGCGACGTCTCCGGGGACCTGAAACACTTCCTTTCCGTGTGCCGGCGGCTGTAAAGCGAGACCATCCTCAAGCGGCGGAGTATCGCTCGTCCAGAACACGTTGGATTGGAACACGATATACTGGTTTTTACGAAATGTGTAGGATCGCTTTTTTGACTTGATCGCGGCACCTCTAATATCGACAGACAATTTCCCGAGGGTTCGTTCGGAGTGTCCGTCGTCAAACCGGAGCATGAAAACCCCGGTGAACATGGCGATCACCGCGAGAACGATGAGGATTTCGAGCAGGGTGAATCCTCCAGAAACGTTCGCCGGATTTTCTCTACCAGTTCCCGATATCGTCATCGGTTCCTTCTTTCTTATCCGGACCGATCGAATAGATATCGTAGGAGTCGTCGTTTATCGTGCCGGGATAGCGATACTTGTAGGGCGTCTGCCACGGATCGAGGAGATCCTCCTCGCGCTTCAGGAGCTTTTTCCAGCTCCGGGGCTGCGGTGATGAGCTGGGACGGCGAATGAGAACTTCCAAACCTTGTTCGGTGCTTGGAAAAACGCCGCCTTTTGTCTTGTAGCGCATCACGCTGGCCTCGAGCGCGCGGACATCTGCTTTGGCATTTGCTTCTTCGGCATCGCCAAACACCCCTTTCATCATGGCTGTGCCCATTCCAATGAGCAGGGCGATGATGGCGAGAACAAGGATGATCTCCATCAGGCTGAATCCCCGGTTTCCGCGTAGAGGTGTCAATTGCATGTCGGTACGGTAACGAATTATCCGCGTTCCCGCAATACGGAAATGGTTTCGTAGATGACAGAAATCATCATGTAGGCGGTCAATCCGACGACGAGAGACATCACGAGAATGATGGCCGGCTGGATGATCGACGCCATGCGGTCAATGCTGCGGCTGAACTCCCGGTCGAGCCGGTCCCCGGCTTTCACCATCGACTGTGCGAGGTTACCGGTATCCTCCCCGATCCGGACCATGTCGATGAGCCCTGATTCAAAAACACCCGCGTTCTCCATGCAGCGATTGAGAACAGCGCCTTCGGAAATTTTCCCGGTGATCTCTTCGATTTTCTCCTTCACGTACCGGTTCGGTGTCGTGCCTTCGACGAGCTGCATAGCCTTTACCAGAGGCATGCCGTTGAGGAGAAGGTTCGAAAGGGTTTCCACGAACTGAACGTTGAACCGGGTCACGAGCATTTTCCCGAAGAGCGGTATGCCGAGTTTCTTTTCGTCCCACAGCCTCTTCGTGGATTCCTGTTGAAACGCGACAACGAGCGCGGCAATTCCAAGCAGAATGACGGCGACAATCGGAATCCAGTTCGCCTTGAAAAAGGCTCCGGTGCTGATCATGAGGTTCGCGAAAGGCGGGAGTTCCCCTCCCGTGGAAAGCATGAGTTCCTCGAGGCGCGGGAGAAGGAAAAAGATGAACATCGCCGACACGCCGATTCCCGATGCAACGAGGAACATCGGGTAAATCATCGCGGAGGCGAGCTTGCCGCGCAATTCCTGGAGAGTCGTCAGATACTTGACCTGGCGCTTGAGGATGTCGCCGAGCGCTCCGGAAACTTCCCCTGCCGAAACGAGGTTGCAGTAGAGATCATTGAAGCTCGGGGACGAAGCCCGCAGTGCCGTCGCGAGCGGGACCCCGTCCCGGACGCGTTCGTAGCAGAGATTCGCGACCCGGCCGATTACAGGGGTTTCACTGCGCCCGCCAATCGATTTCAGAGCGGAGTCGAGCTGAACGCCGGCAGCGAGCAGATCGCTGAGTTCCTCCGTAAACTGGATGAGATGCTTCGACTTGAGCCGGTTTTCCTGCGGAGCTTTCGGCTGCTTGGGTTTTGCCTTTTTCCCGTCTTCGCCTTTTGCCGATTTCGCTGATTTGGAGGCTTTTGATCGTGACGGTTTGCCTTTCGACTCCTGCAACGAAAGGATCTGCATGCCTTTTTCGTTCAGGGCACGCGTCGCTTCCCCCCGCGTCGCGGCTTCGAGAGCCCCTTCGGTGACCTTGCCGTCTTTTTGCAGAACTTTGAACCGGAATTCGCTCATGATTCCGGTGATCAACCAAGCTCGGTGGAGGAAACCACCTCTTCAATCGTTGTGTGCCCCTCCCGCACCTTCTCCCAACCGTAATCCCGCATGGGAACGAATCCGTCGAGCATTCCCTGGCGCTGCAGATCCTGTTTCGACGCTCCGGAGGTGATCAGTTCCTGGACTTTCTCTGTGATCCGGAAAAGTTCATACACGGCCGTCCGGCCTTTGTATCCGGTGTGGTTGCAGAAGTCACATCCCTCCGGATTTGCCTGAAAAGCCTTGTCCGCGTCCTGTTTGGGATAGCCAACCGATTCGAGAAAGTCATCGGTATACTCGCCCGGAAGGCAGCATTCGCGACAGAGTTTCCGGACGAGCCGCTGGGCAATGAAGGCGCGAACGGATGCGGCAATCAGAAATGGCTCCACTCCCATGTCGACAAGTCGGGTGATTCCCCCGACCGAGTCGTTTGTGTGCAGCGTACTGAAGACCAGGTGCCCCGTCAAAGCAGACTGCACCGCGATCTCCGCTGTCTCGAGGTCGCGAATCTCTCCGACCATGATTACATTCGGGTCGCCGCGTAGAACCGATCGAAGGCCGGAGGCAAAAGTCAGCCCGATTTCCGCTTTCACGGCGATTTGCACGGCGCCCTCGAGGCGGTTTTCGACCGGGTCCTCGATCGTGACGATTTTCCGGTCTTCCGAATTGAGGACGGACAGAAAGCAGAACAGGCTGGTTGATTTACCGCAACCGGTTGGTCCCGTCACCAGAACAATCCCGTTGGGGCGTTCGAGAATTTCATCGACCTCCCGACGGATGTGCGGAAGCATCTGAAGCCGGTCGATATTGAACTGCTCCTGACCGAGGAGACGCAAGCTGATACTTTCCCCTTCGATCGCGGGAATCGTCGCGACACGGGTATCGATCGGTTCGCCGCCGACCTGCAGTGCAATACGGCCGTCCTGCGGTTTGCGCTTCTCTGCAATATCGAGGCCCGCCATCAGCTTGACGCGGGCAATCACCGAACTTTGCAACGCGACAATGTTGTCGGGAACGGGAACCCGGCGCAGCACGCCGTCGACACGGTAACGAACGCGAAGGTCGTTGCGAAGTGGCTCAATGTGAATATCGGTGGCGCGCTGATTGAGCGCCTCATTGAGGATCTGGTTCACGAATTTGACGACCGAGGCCTCCTCGTCGTCTTCATCGATGATATTGACTTCTTCCTTGAAGGTGAATTCGTCCTCGTCCCAGTCGCGGTTGGCGAGCAGATCGTCGAAAATATCACCGCCGACACCGTAGAGCTTTTGCAAACCACCCAGGACCTTGCGTCGCGGAGCGAGTACCCATCGGATCGGGCATTTCACGGCACGTCTCACGAGCTGGCGATCCAGTGTGTTGAGCGGGTCGTAGTGAGCGAGTGTGATCAGGCTCGGCCCGGCTTCCTCGTCTTCAAACTCCACTGCAATGGGCAGAACCCGGTGCTTGATTGCAACCGGCGGAGGGCACAAACCTTTGAGAAGATCGGCATTGCCTTCGTCGACGTAGGGATCCTCTTCCCAGGGCAGCCGCAGCCGTTCCGCGAGAGCGCTCCCGAAGTCCCGCTCGGTCAGTTCCACATTGTCGAGCAACCAGTCGATCAGCGAACCGCCGTTGCGAAACTGTTCCTCCATCGCCGACACATCCACCCGCGTGGAAATATCCTCTCCCGCCGCGTCATTGACGAGGGAAAGGATACGGGAAAATCCGCTGCTGGCTTCAGTAGTAGACATGAACGGTCGTGGGGCGAAAGCATAGGCCTGACACGTAGCGAATCAATTCGAAACTACCGGTGTTGCAGGCGCACCCCGCCGGAATGGGTGTGAATACCCGCACGGTAGCCTCCGGAAACTTTCACAACTACCTTTTTCGCTTCGGTTTCGGGGTTCTCACGCTCGCTCTGACGCGGTCCTGGTGCGCGGGATCGACCGTGGAAACGGACCAGAGATACCAGGTCCGTCTTTTTCTCTTTTTCTTTGCCGCCCGTTTCGGCGATACCGAAAGCTGATACATACGGGTATCTCCCACTTCCAGTGAATCCGTTACATAACTCCCGCGCGCCGCTGCCGCCGAGACATTGCGGTAGGAACCGAACCTTTCGTAGAGCCGGACTTTGAAATACTTATCGGTGCGGGTCGAAATCAGTCGGTAGGAATCCGGGAAAAGCCCGTCGTTCTCGAGCCGGGAATAGAACTTCTCGGTTTTGGCGCGCCGACGCTGGTTCTTGTGCACCTTCTGCCCCCCACCGGTCCGGTTGTAGATTCCGTCGCCCCTCTGGCCCGCGATACTCTTGCCAATCGTTTGATCCGGCTGCCGGGGAGGCGATGTTGCGCGCATTCCCCCGGTCGGGGCGGTGAAGCCTCCGTACACGCCGCCATCCGTGTCGACTCCGCGCACCCGGTAGTCGTATGTCTCTCCGGGCACCGCGCTTTCATCATCAAACTGCAGCCCCGAAACGGTTGCGATGAGTTGAGCCTGTCCGATATCCGCTCCCGCCGGAGCACGCCAGACCTCATAGACCACAGAAACGCCAACCGGCACGCTGACATTGTTCCAGGAAAGAGCGATGCGGTCGTCATAGCGGTTCTGAGAAACCTCGATTTCCCCCGGCGCGCCGAAGGTTCGGTATCCGCTCACCACGGCACTCCATTCTCCGGGGCCGGTCGCGGCGATGGCCCGGACTTTGTAATAGTGAATCGCGAGGACGCTCGGAGGCATATGCGTGAAGTTTGTCAGCGCGGTCGTGCCAAGGCCGGAGTCGACCGCCCCGGAATCGCTGCCGCCCCGAACTTCATACTCAACCACATTCGGTAGCGCGTTCCACGACAATTCCACCGTATCCGGATCCACTCCCTGCGATGCAGCAAAACCCGGCGGAGCGGCGAGCGCGCGCGAACCGGAACCGGTTTCAGAATCGGCACTTCCGAGTTCGTTTTTTGCCCTCACCCGGTAGTGCCAGAGAACGCCCGGGGCTGATTCCGTGTCGGAGAAATTCTCTTCCGTCGTCTCGCCGATGCTGACCGCCGCGCTGAAATCGCCGGAGGCGCTGCGGAAAATTTCAAAAGACGTCGCCGTTCCCCCGCTCTGCCAGACCAGATCGATCCGGTCAGTGTGCTCATTCTGAGAAATGCTGAGCTCCGTGGGCGGGACCGGTGGCCCTTCCGCCCTCGTTCCCTCCTCGCCGTTCGAAAAGGCACTCGCCGTTTCGTTGCCCAAAGCCTGCACAAAATAAGTGTAATTCACTCCCGGAACAGCTGAGGTATCCGACCAGGACGGGTCACCGGTCGCAGTTCCCACCTGACCGGCCTGGAAAGCGGAGCCCGTTTCCGATCGGTAGATCGCATACCCGGAAGCTTCCCCGACCGGATTCCAGCTCAGCTCAACACGGTCGAAGTGGGCACCGTCAGAAGCGGAGAGGCTGGACGGAGCAGGAATGGCCGTTTGAATCAACACGACGCCGTCTTCCGCAACCGTTCCCCCTGTGCGGTCCGTCGCTACCATCTCCACCGTTTTTGCCCCGGTAGATGTCCACGTGTAATTCCGACCCGGGATTGTCGCGTCGTTCCCCATGATCGTGCTTCCCGTTCTGAAATGAAAGGCGAGCGCATCGTCATCAGGATCCAGAATCGTCGATCCGACCGGCACTGCTGCATCGACAGCATAGCGTGCCGGCAGATTGATACCCCCCTCCGGAGCGCGGTTGGCCGGATACTCTCCTACCTTGATTTCCACGTCGATCCATTGATTCGGATTCGCCCCGCCACGCTGCAGTGGCGTCACGTGAAGATTCGCAACCGGATCCGTGTAGGTCAGGCCCAGGGCGAGACCGGCATCGTTTTTCGTGGAAGTGGGATCCAGATCGAGCAGCCAGGATTTGCTCTTCCCCTTCTGCTCCCAGTGAAACTGCACTCCTTTCACATAATTCTGATAGTTCGATCCGGTAATGCTCTGCCGGTAGCTGAGCCAGTAAAACTCGTCGTCCCCTTTCTTCACCCGGATGGCCCGTTTTCCGGAAGTGATATCCGCATCGACATGATCATGGCGGTAGAGTCGCACGACCTGCTCCGAATCCGCATCGCCGATGTTCTGCTGCTGCCCGGAGGGAAGCCAGTCGATCTTGCGTTTGCCCTGCACGTGAAAATGACCGTTCGGAACGCCGCCGCTTCCCATGATGCTCGTGTTGTCGCCGTACTCGACCGAGTTGCCGTCTCCCACCGGATCATTGAAGGTGGAATCCCAGTAGGAAGCATGGCTCAAGCTGAAGTTGTGCCCCAGCTCGTGGACAATCACCCTCGAACTGTAACAGGGCAGCCAGATCTTGTTCCCGCCCACGGTCGCGAGACCGCAGTAGCCCATGCCGATTCCTTTGAAAATGATGCATCGGTGGTCGTAACCTGTCGTCGTCAGGCCGGCGGCATTGGCAGCGGCAATCGCATCGTTAAACAGAGCACTGCTCTTCTTGTTGCCGTCATCGGTTCCGTTGTAGTAAGTGGACGGTTCCGGCATGCGGAAAACGCGGGGGTCGACCGTCGCGGCGATACCTGTCTCGTAGTAGGACATCGCAGCGACCTGATCATGCACTTCTCCATCGAACCGGTTCTGCAAAGTCGTCGGATCGATCGGCTCACCCGTCTTGTCGGGAAAATCCACCAGGATCACAATCGCGGACCTCGTCGTATTGCTCGCGATCGCCATCGCTTCCCCCTCATCCTCGACCTCGTCGAGGTCGATCGGATCATGTCCCAGCGTGAGCCGCGCCGTCAAAAGGAGCTGACTCCCCGTGTCCATACCGATCTTTTCCTCCAGCCTCTCTGCTGACGCGTTCACCTTGTCCAGATTTGCGATCTGAGAAAAAGCAAAAAGCCGCCCTCCGGACAACGCGTAGACCGGCTCCCGCTCGATCAACTCTCCGGAGAGAAAATCCCGTTTCGATCCTGTTTCGCCCAGGATGTAGCGTTTTTGCACCTCCGCCACTTCATGAGGCAGCACCCGCGTGAACATTTCCTCGCGCAGGGCGGCCCTGCCATTCAGCTCGATTCCCTGGACCGGGATATTACTGCGGGAGAGCGGTTCACTGCGGCGTCCAAAAACATAGGCATCGAGCCGGTTTCCGCGGGAATCCGTCAGCTCAATCCGGGCGTTCTGACGCAACTGCCCCCGCGTCGGCCGCTCGCCCCTCAATCCGTGACTTTCGAGATCCGTGCACAGAGGAAACACATCCATCGCCACCTGACGACTGAACGGACGCTCCAGCAAATTGCGAATTTCATCCGGATACGAATCCCGCTCCCCCTGAGTCACCGCATGCGACAGTGCCGCCTCCGGGTCAATCTCCATCAATTCCTGCATCGCGAGAGATCGCTCTTTCGCCAGCGAGATGCCCGATGCCAGAAGCCCCGCTTTTTGCCCTGCCGGAGCACTCCGATAGATCTCCGCCCAGTCAGAAAAGGTGGCGAAAGTATCCTTGCTGGAAAGTCGGTAAAACGGCGGAAGCCCGGTGCGCTCCCTCTCTCCCTTCGCTGGGGTAACCTCATCCTGCCCACCCCTGTCCATCAGAAGAAAAACGCCCACCGAAAGCACCGCAACCGGAAGACCGGCAGCAAGAAAAAAGCGGAGCTTGGTAGGTTTCATCGGGCGGGAAAGACTGTCGGAAAGGTAGCGGTGGAAAATACGGGAAAGCCGACAGAAAGGGAAGCGTAAAACGGAGTGCGTCTCCTCTCTGTTCAGCGCCGGACTCCCCTCTCCTGCCGGACAATCTGCGAGAGAAAATCCCACGGAATGGCGCCCTTCAAAACGGCCATACATTTACTCAGCACCATCCCGATAATCAAGAAATATGAAATAAATGATCGGGGCAGGAACGATTTTCCTTTTTACTCCGGTTGGGTATTTACCCGAAACGAGTAATAACCGGGACCGAAAACTCCGCCAGACCTTGACATACGGGGAAGCAACCGTTCTACTTTCTCCACAGAAGCGATGAATTCCCGCCGGGTGAGTACCTGATACGGGAGGAAAATCGTTCATGAATATACTGTTAGGCTCCAAAAAATGACATTCCAGGTGTGGATCGGAGTTGCGGTTATTGTTCTTATCGGCGGAGTTGCGCTTTACTTCTCGGTGTTCCAGAAGTGGATTGAGCGATCTCGCAATCTTACCGAGTTCCGGACCGTCGCGGGCGAATCACCAGTCGTTTCCGAGTCGTTGGCGACACTTCTGTTCGAGAACTATGGGATCACAGGAGGTTCACTCACCCCGCAGTGCAACATTTTCGAATCGTGTAGCTTGGATTCTCACGACGGAAGAATGCGACTCTACGTTCTACTTCACACAATCCGGATTGATCTACTCACGCCCCATCCGCTTGAGGATGCTATCACGTTCGAAGACCTGGTCCAGCTAGTTAACGATGCAGAGGAACAATCACAAGAGACTTACCCCTCATCGTAGAGCATTCGGAAGCACCAACCAACAAGCCTAACAAGTCGGCGAGCTCAAGCCCAATCCCGCTGCGAGTCGATTGACTTCTCTGATTCGATCCCTATCCTACTATCGAGGCCGCGCCCACTGATTGGGCTGAGCTGCCTTAAACGTTGTGCC
>JAKSBG010000517.1 GCA_022361255.1 Verrucomicrobiales bacterium | reverse complement strand
GCCTACGGGGTGACAGATGAATTGAGCAAAAAGATTCTCGAAAACCCGGTTCCGCTCGCGGACTACCACGCGACCATCCATACCGCGATGGGAATCAATCCAGGGCATGAGCTGACCGATGGAAATCGCCCCGTCCCGATTACGGATGGTGGAAAGCCGATCGCGAAGCTGTTTTCGTGAGATTGGAACGACCGAATGATGTAGAACGGAGTTCCCAGTCATCGAGCACCGTATCGTCGATGTGAATCTCATCGCTCGTCCCTGCGTATTCGGGGCCCAGCACTTCTACCACGGTGGGGTTGCGTTCTGCGAGGGCATCGTGGGCATGGGTGGGGATGACGTAGTTGTCGACGATCTGGCAACGCTCGCGGTATTCCGGTTGAGTGAGAAGAAATTCATGAAAGTCCTTCAGACGGTAGTGAGGAATTGTCGCGTACATGTGGTGCGGTAGATGGTAGTCCATGCCGAAGGGAAAGACTGCGTAGCGGACGAAAGGATTCATTCGGAAAACCCGGGTGTTGGAGAGCCAACCACGGTCTCCATTGCCATGCTGGATCACCTGACGGAGGATGAGAAAAAATGGAAGTGTCGTCACCGTTGCTCCGTAGAAAATAACGCTGAAATATCGCATCACCATGATTCCGCTTTTCATCTGCCAGTAGGTCAGTCCGGCGACGAATAACGCGAAGACGAAAGTCTGACCGGCAAAACGATAGCGGGAATGAAACACCGGTGAGATTTTCGCTTTCTCGTAGGAAGCATCGGGAAGAAAACGGAGTACGGCTGCGTAGGTTCCCCAGACCAAAACCGTTGCTGAAGGAATCATCCACGGTTGCCCCCACTTTTGCCCGAAGAGGCTGACCGCGATGATAAGAAAAAACGTTACCACCGCTCCGCGCTCCGGGATGCGATTCCGGTTTTTCCCTGCGACGACGTAGGGACTGTCGGCATGGGAACCAATTGTGTTGTAGCGAACGCGGACAAGGATGTATTTCACTAACTCAACCAGAAAAATCTGGCGAAACATCATCCAGAGAAATTTTGCTTTCGCGACAGGGAAGTCGAGCCAGTGACCGCTGTCTTTGAGAAGGGCAAAGTCGGGGTCGCGTATTGGATCGTTTACGAACTGGTGGTGGGCAAGATGATAGAGCCGGAACTGGTGCGTCGAAATTAAGATGGGAAAAGCACAGAGGAAATCGCCCGCGAGCTCGTTCAGTTTCCGGTTTTTAAACAGAGTATGGTGCACAGCTTCGTGGGTTGCGCCTGCAAGCTGATGCTGGGATGCCCCGACCGACAGCAGTGCGAGAATGGTGACTGGAAAATTCCACCAGAAGCCCAGCCCCCAGCCTTCACGAAAGTGAAAGAATGTTCCCGCAGCAGCAATCGCTATAACAATCACGAGCCAGGCTCTGGCGATGAAGAGAAAATTGGTATAGTTGTCTTTGCGGAGAAACGATCGCAGCGTCTTCTTTACGAAAGGATCACTTCGCAAAGATTTTGCTGCGCCGTCCTGCATAGAGGAGGCGTTCGGCATGGATGCAGTGGGGAAAGGGGAGTTCGCTGGAATGCTGAAGGAACCTGCTTGTGTCACAAGACATCTATCCAGGACCGGAAGGCATCGCAAGGGTAACCGCGCATTATTTCGGGGAACGTGGAGATTCCGAAAGGAGGGGGATTCAGGCTGACAGCACACCGGTAGTCCCGTCATTCGTATCTCTAAACCAGCAACTTCTCCACGACCTTGCCGTGCACATCCGTGAGGCGGAAATCGCGGCCCTGGAAGTGGTAGGTGAGTTCTTCATGATCAAATCCGAAGAGGTGCAAAATGGTGGCGTGCAGATCGTGGACGTGAACGGGATCCTTTTCGACTCCCCAGCCGATCTCATCAGTTTCGCCGATCACCTGGCCGCCTTTGATCCCGCCGCCTGCCATCCACATGCTGAAGGAGTAGGGGTGGTGATCCCGGCCGGTGACGGTTTTGAATCCGGAGCGGTTTTCACCAAGTGGGGTGCGGCCGAATTCCCCGCCCCAGACAACGAGCGTTTCCTCGAGAAGTCCGCGTTCTTTCAAATCCTGAAGCAGGGCAGCGACGGGTTGGTCGGAGATATGACAGTTCATAGCGAGTTCAGAATCGAGCTTGCTGTGCTGGTCCCAGGTCGAGAGAAAAAGAGAAACGAAACGGGTACCCCGTTCAATGAGGCGCCGGGCGAGCAGGCAGTTGCGCGCGTAGGAAGCGGCAAATCCGGTTTTGTCCTCGCGATTCAATCCGTAGGCCTCTTTGAGTGACTCCGGCTCGTCGGAAAGATCGATCAGTTCCGGAGCTGCGGACTGCATTCGGTAGGCAAGCTCGTAGTTGCGAATGCGGCTCGCGATCTCGGGGTGGCTGGTTTCACTGAATCGCTGCCGGTTCAGGTCGTTGACGGCTTCGATAGTGCGACGTTGCATTTCAGGATTGATTGAATCCGGGGTGTCGAGATTGAGGACGGGACTGCCTTCATTCCGGAACAGGGAACCGGAGTAGTTGGAGGGAAGAAATCCGCTCGACCAGCTTGCGGCCCCGCCGGGCAAACCGCGACCGAGAGTCGTCATGGCGACGTAACCGGGAAGGTCGCGCGATGGACTGCCGAGACCGTAGTTGAGCCAGGAGCCGAGGGTTGGCCACCCGCGAAAAGGGGAGCCGGTCAGCATCAGTAGCTGCCCGGGGAGATGGTTGAACTGATCGCAATACATCGAGCGGATCAGGGCGATGTCGTCCGCGTGCCGGCTGAGATGCGGGAGAAGGTCGGACATGTCCATACCGCATTGGCCGTATTTCTGAAAAGTCCGCGGACTGCCAAGAAGACGCGCGGTGTCCTTCTGGGTAAAGGCGAATTTGACGCCCTCCAGGAGCGAGTCGGGCATGGCCTGTCCGTCGAGCTCATTGAGTTTCGGCTTGGGATCGAAAAGATCCATCTGACTCGGACCACCCTCCATGAAGAGGTAGATGCATCGTTTCGCCTTCGGCGCAAAATGAGGGGCGCGGATGGAATCAGAAGCGAGAAGCCCGTCGTCGCGCAGCATTGAGGCGAGCGCGAGCGATCCGATTCCACGGGAGAGAAACCGGCGGCGCGTTTGCAAGTCGTGAAATTGTCGGGGATCAATCACGGGTGATAAATTCGTCAAGGTTTGTCGCAACGCGGGCGATGGCAATCATGGCGAGCTCGGGATTCTTCGCCGAACGGAGAAAGTCATCGTGCGCGGAGCGCAGGGTGTCTCTCTCGGCAATTTTCGGAGAGCGACCAAGAGTGCGGACAAAAAGATCATCGATCGCGGTGTCGAGATCTTCCCCATGCTCTTTATAGAGGTCACGTCCGAGCGCTTCGGAGCATTCAAAGAAAACGGGATCATTGAGCAGCGTGAGTGCCTGCATCGGGGTATTCGTCCTTTCCCTCCGGGAGCAGGCTGCGCTGGTATCCGGAGCATCGAAGGCAGTCAGCATGGGATAGAGAACGGTGCGCTTCAGAAAGATATACATGCCCCGGCGGTATCGATCCGGCCCGGTGCTCTCCGGCCATTTCACGCTCCGGCCCACCGCAGTAACGAACTCCGGCAGCGGCGGATGGATTGACGGGCCGCCGATTTCCGGTTCAAAGAGGCCGCTCGCGACGAGATGAATGTCGCGAACGGTTTCTGCAGGGACACGGTAACTGTTCTGTCGCCAGAGCAGTTCGTTGGAAAGGTCGGGCTGGGTGTTGTGTGAGGATTGTCGGTAGGTCTCCGAAAGCACGATTCGGCGAATCAGCTTTTTGCGGCTCCACCCGTTGTTGCGATATTCCGAGGCGAGCCAGTCGAGCAGTGCGGGGTGCGAGGGGCGGTCTCCGTAGGTTCCGAGATCGTCAGAGGTGGGAACGATGCCAACTCCAAAAAGATGCTGCCAGATCCGGTTGGCGGAGACGCGGGCAGTAAGGGGATTTTCGGGGGCGAAAAGCCACTGCGCGAGATCGAGGCGGGTGGGAGCTTCGGACTCAATTGCCGGCGGAAGGATTTTTGGCACGTTGGGCTGTACCCGGTCTCCGCTCCGCGTGTAGTCGCCACGGATGTGGATGTGTGTTTCTCTCCGCTCTTTCTCAGAGACTTCTTTCAGGGACTGGGTTTTTGTTGAGGGCTTTCGGGGCGGGGCGGCGAGGAGTTTTTCGATTTCAGTTCGCTTCTTCTCCCATGAGGTTTGCGCAGGCAGTGGTGTGGCGGGTTGAGGTTCCGGTGCGTCGGTCATGGAAAGGGCGACATGGCGGGACAGAAGCCCGCTTCCCGATTTGTGGCCCAGGGAGAATTTCAGCCGGCTACCGGCGGCGAGCGTCAGGGGGGCTTTCAGTTCGAAAATGATTTCGTGGTCTCGGAAGTGGCGGGAGGAGATTTTCCATCCGTCCGTTGTTGGAAGGATAGTCTCCTCCGCTTTGCCTCCGTCGTCGTGACTGGCGTGGGCGGCAGCGAGCGCGATACGTTTTGCTTTCCCGTCGATGATTTGGTCAGGGAAAAACATGGAAAGAATCATTCCTCCGGAGGGTGAGCGGCCAACGGGGAGACCTTTTTCTCTGCCCTCTCCGAATTCCCCTCTCAGGGTGAGGCGAAACGCAGTGACGTTTCTCTCTTCCTTCACCGGAGACTCGATGAAATAGGTTACCGTCGAGGGAACTTTTCCGGAGGCGAGAATGGATCCGTCGTCTTCGATTTTCAGATCGGTTCCCCCGGCTTCGACTTTGTCGGGATGTATTGCCGTCCACCGGGTTTCTCCTTTCGAGCCGGAATGGAAATCCGGTTTCGGCAGCTTTTCCAGATCGGTTTCGAGTTCTCTCAGATCGGCTTTCCATTTCGCCAACTTCTCTTCATATGCTTTCCACTCCTTTTCGATCCGATAGGAAATATCGGTGTCTTCCAGGTTGTTGAAGAACGCATAGAGTTCGTAGAACTCCCGCTGCGATACCGGGTCATGTTTGTGGTCGTGACATTCGGCGCAGGCGAGAGTCAGGCCGAGCCAGGCTGTTCCCGTCGTCGCGACCCGGTCGACGACACGCTTCGTCCGGTCCAGCTCCCGGTCGGCTCCTGCCTCTGTATTTTTCAGGCTGTTCCGGTGAAATCCAAGGGCGGCTCTCTGTCCCTGCGTCGGGTTGGGAAGCAGATCGCCCGCAAGCTGTTCAATCGAAAACTGATCGAACGGCATGTCCTTGTTGATCGCATCAATCACCCAGTCGCGATAGACCCAGGCCCAGGGGCGGAGCGTGTCGCCGAGGTAGCCGTCACTTTCGCCGAACCGTGCGACGTCGAGCCAGTGTTTGCCCCAGTGTTCCCCGAAGTGAGGTGAGGCGAGAAGTTCGTCAACCGCGCCGGTGTAGGCAGCATGAGGATCGGTTTGCCATCTTTTTTGAAAATCTGAAATGTCATCCGGGCCAGGGGGAAGGCCGGTAAGATCGAGATGAAGTCTTCGCAGAAGGCTCTCCGGTGGAGCTTCCTGAGAAGGGGCGAGATTTTTCTCCGCAAGACGCGCCCTCACAAAGGCATCGATCGGGTTTTCCGGCTGCGGACTGAGGACAGGTATCGTCGTTTCAGTCAGGGGCTGAAATGACCAGTGATCCTCGTCGCCGCTTTGAGCGTGGGAGCAGGCGAGGGCGAAGATTGCTAATGTCACAGGGAACCGCATTCAGCGAAAAATCTCCCGCAAAACAAAGACTTTGTCAGCCGCTGTATTGGCTAATTCGCGCTATGTTGAGTATCACTCGATCTTGCGGCGTACTTCTACTCCGGGCTCTGCATGAATGATAGACAGTCTCCCCATCAGATCCTCAAGTTTCATCAGCATGAAGGGGTTGAACGGTGAGCGTCCGTTTTTGGTGTAGACAATATCATCCGCCACGAAGATGCAAGTGTGAATGATTTTGTGCGTCACTGGGTGGAAGAAGAGGACAAGATCGCCGAACTGGTAGGGCTTTTCTACCGGATGCAGAAATTTGTGGATGTACATGGTGGCATATTCATCATTGTCGAAATCCTGTAGAGGATTGAACCTTCCAAAGTTCAGAGAAGTCCAAAAGTGCCCGGGATACTGACCTTCCATTCCAAGAGAAAGGGAAGGGAAGGTGTTGAGATATTTTCGGGGTGTGGGAGGGAGAAAATGAATCGCATCCACTTTCTCCACATCTGTCGTCTGCGAAATGGAGTCGAAAAAGGACATGAGGTCTTTTCCTTTTCTGCCGAGAGTCCAATACTTCTTCAGAGCAGGGAAATCTGATTCGGGAGACACGGTCATACGCAACATCAGGGATCGAGTGCGGGTTATTGCTCTGAGGAATTCACGTTCCTCTTTATCTGAATTGATGCGGGTCAGGACAGCGGGTACATCGGAGAAAGCGAGGGAGTTTCCCAGTTTGTAGGTCAGTTTTTCGACATGCAAAATTGTCTCGAGAGATAATTCGCTATTGGCGAACCAGCTACGGACATTTCCTGATTCAATGATAAAAGGATGCCTGTGAAACCGGTTTTCAGACCAGGGGCTGAGGTGCCGGTACAGTGACTGCCTGCTGAGTGAGTTCATCGACTCAACTATATCGGCAGCCGGGTAGAGCCGGTAGGGGGGATCAACCAAATCGACGTTGGAGTCGGAATAGATTCGTTGCCGGTCTGTTTCTCCAATTAATGCAGCTGTCAGAATCGCGTCGATCTCTTCCAGTGTTTTGCCCGGAAAATGCCAACTGGTTCGTTCAGAAGGTGAACTGATCAAATCCGAGATGTGATCAGGTGCTTCGAGATGGAGCGGATAGTATTCCAGTTCTCCCCAGGGGCCGGGGGCGCACTTCGAAGGCTGCGTTGTCTGCCGTGGTTCCGATACTACCGTGGACAGCTGTGCCGAAGCAGAGTGCAAACAGCACGCAGAAATACAAATAATCGCGAAATGGAATCGAATCATCGGAGAAACTCCGGTTTGAGTCGATGGAGGGAAACCCGAACTTTTTCGGTGTTGAAGTAGGAATCTACTACTTCAGGGAGAGTCGAAATGATCCAGGCTCGTCCCATGCTTCTACCGTTCTTTGTGAAAACAAGTTCGTCGGCAATCAGATTGCACGCGTGAATCCATTCTCCGGTCTCTGCATCACTGATGAGAATCAAATCGCCAAACTGAAAAGGTGGTAAGGCAGACTCGTACCGCTCTTCGAACACGTGCGTGGTGAAGTCGAGATGACGATCGGGTGGATCGTCAGAAAAAAAGCTGAACGCAGTCCAGAAACAATCCGGCATGTCAGTGTTGATTCCGTATCCCCATGGTGTCGGATAGGTGTGGATCAATTTTCGCGGAGTGGGAGGCAGAAGGTGTGCGATATCGAGGCGGTCAACTCCTTCCGCGGCGAGAACAGAACGAAGCATCGGCAGGGACTCTCGATTGCGACCTCCGGCACCCCAGTATTTTTCAAGTGAGGGAAGATCGCTCTGAACATTGACAATCAGTCTCGCTGAAAGGTCAGGTTCACGCCCAATGACCTTCAATATACGAACTTTCTCTTCATAGGACTCAGTTTCTGAGAAAATCAGACGGATATCAGAGAATCGCTTCGCTCTCGACTTTGAGTATGTGAGTTGTTCGATCAAGCCAATTGTTCTCTCCGACAAACCTGTTGGAGTAGTTGTGATTTCGCGGATGCCCCCGGGGGGCAGAGCAAAAGGTTGATAAAAAGGGTTCTCCGGCTTTTGCGGCTGAAGCTGTGGATACAGTTTTGACCTTTGCTCAGAAGTCATTTCCAGTATGATTTTTTCCCCTGGTGTGATTTCAAACCAGCCTGTCGCGGGATTCTGAACCATTTGATCCGAACTGGTCAGGCTTGCGACTTTGTCAGTTTCAAATCCTGCATCTGCCAGGATGCGGCACACTCCTTCAGGCGAATCTGAGAGAATTGCCCAAACCGTCTCTGAACTGGGATCTTCCAGATCAGTGGATAACTTAATGTAGTGATCGGAGGGCTCGAGAACCAGTCGGGAATATTCGATTATTCCCCAGGGGCCGGGTTGTGTGTTCTGAGTTCTGAACGAATTGGGCTTGTCGTCCCGCAAGGCATCGCCTGACTTCAGCGCTGTGGCCATGCAGAAAAGCAGGGGGCTAAGGCAGAGGTAGGTAAATCTAATATTCATGCAGGCAGGTGAAATTTCCGTGTGGTAATACCCCGGAAACAACGGGTTGTTTCACGGGAATTTGGAAATGTTAGAATCCGGGGAATCTGCAAAGGCTCGTGGAAATTTCAAATGACGATTTTCATACGGTAACACGTATTGAAATGGGTATCGCGATACGGGCAGAGTTTCATAGAGTCATGGAAAGAGGAGAACTCTACCTACCACCGTTTGATGATGAGAAGATTACGAATTCACAATTGTTGTGCCGTTTTTCTACCGCTGCTTTTTCTGCTGTGCATGTCGCCTTTGTTCGGCCAGGGGGAGGTGAGTATCAGCAAGTTAGAGGGACGAATCCGAATCGAAATTGATGGCAAGCTATTCACCGAGTGGGATCACTCCACCTGGAAAGCTCCCTATCTCTACCCCGTAATTGGCCCGAACGGGGTTGGTGTGACGCGGAATTATCCCATGAAAGACGGGGTGGAGGGAGAGCAGCATGATCACCCTCACCATCGCTCAATCCGCTTCTCTCATCGGGACGTGAACGGGCTGAGTTTTTGGGCGCCTGACCATCAGAAAGAGGGTCGCACCGCGTCGATCGAGCTGGAGGAGATCGAAAAAATGGAATCCGGGGAAACCGGAACTCTGGTGTTGAGAAACAAATGGATTGGTGACGGAAAACTCGTTCTGACAGAGACGGTTACTCTCAAGTTTCATCCTCTCGCGAACCGGGAGGTGCTGATGGATTTCGACATCAGCATGAAGGCCGGAGACGAGGACGTCACCTTTCACGATGAGAAAGACGGAGGCGTTTCGATTCGTGTGGCAGGATCAATGAAAGTCGAGGACCGGAAAACGAAGGAAGGGAAGGGAACCATCATGAACAGCAATGGTCAGAAAAATCTCGAAGCCTGGGGCAAGCGGGCTGACTGGTGTGATTATTACGGCCCGGATTCAACCGGTAAGATCGTCGGTATCGCGATGTTCGATCATCCTGACAATTTCCGCTACCCGACCCACTGGCACGCCCGCACCTACGGCCTGCTGACCGCAAACCGGTTTGGAGCCGGTTTTTTTGATGCGAAAGCAGGAGCAAAAAAAGGGGATGGCGATCATACGATCAAGGCGGGTGAAACCCTGACTTTGCGACATCGGTTTTACTTTCATCACGGCGATCCGGAGACGGCGAACGTTGATGAAAAATTTGCGGACTATGCCGGGAAGTGACAAATCCGGCGCGTTGGCATCCTGTGAAACGCGTTGGATAACTCACCTTTCCCGTTCGCAGATTGACTACACCTGACTGATCCGAAATGACCGTCATTGACTATATCGTCCTGCTTCTTTATTTCATCGTGATGGTCGCGATCGGGATCTGGTCGATGCGCCGGGTGAAGGGGCAGGAGGATTACTTCATGGGCGGCCGGGGCTTCGGGAAGTTGCTGCAAACATTTGCGGCCTTCGGGGCCGGCACCGGGGCGCACGAACCAGTCACGGTCGGGCGCACCGGATGGACGAGCGGGCTTAGCGGCGTCTGGTCGGCGCTGATGTGGCTCTTCGTCACTCCCATTTACTGGATCACCGGAGTCTGGTACCGTCGCATGCGTCACCTCACGCTGGGGGACTGGTTCGTAGAGCGTTATCAGTCTCGTGGCCTTGGCGCGGCCTACACGCTTTTCGCGATCATTTTTTACATGTTCTATCTGTCGACGATGCTGTCGGCGATCGCGAAGTTCGCGGTTCCACTGCTGGGGTTTGAAACGCTCTGGGGAATGGAGTTGAAGTATGTTGTTGTTCCCGTGATCGCCCTGATCGTGATTATCTATGGCGTTCTCGGGGGCCTCACTGCGGCCTATTACACCGACTTGATTCAGGGCGTTTTCATCATTCTGCTTTCTGTCCTTTTGATTCCGTTCGGGCTTCTCGCGCTGGTGAAAGAATTCGGTGATCCGGAAACGATGGGGGTCATGGACGGTTTCCGCATCATGCATGAGCGGGTGGCCGATGATTATTTCAATCTCTTTTCCGGTCCCAGTGCAGGAGAGTTTCCGATTCCCTACATCATCTCTCTGACCCTGCTGGTGCTCGTCGGAATTGTCGTTCAGCCCCATTTCATCGCGACCGGTGGTGGTTCTGCAAAAAGCGAAGACGAAGCCCGTATCGGGTTGGTCACCGGAAACTTTCTCAAGCGACTCTGCACGGTCGGCTGGGCATTGACGGCTCTGATTGCCCTGGCGCTGCTCGCAGGAAATGCGGAAATCGCCGCCGATCCGGACCGGGTCTGGGGCGTTGCCGCGAGGGAAATTCTCGGGCCGCTCAATATCGGACTCGTTGGTCTCATGCTCGCCTGCCTCATGGCCGCGATGATGAGTTCCGCCGACTGCTATATGATCGTCACCTCGGGGCTCGTCACGCGAAATGTTTTCGCGGCCTATATCAATCCGGATGCCAGCGAAAAGACCTGCCTTCGGGTGGCCCGCATCACCGGCCTCATCATCATTCTCGGCGCTTCCTGGATTGCGGTGGAGAAAGCGGATGTGTTCGGGCAGTTCAAGATGGCTGTCGAGCTGCCGATTCTTTTCGCTGCGCCGTTCTGGATCGGTATGTATTGGCGTCGGGCCAATCGTCGTGCCGTCTGGATGACGATCGCGTTTTCGGTGCTGTTCTTTTTTGTTCTCCCTCCTTTGCTGCCGAAGGTCATGCCGAAGCTGAGGGAGAATCCCGCTCTGACCCAACCGACCCACCGGGTCACCAAAACCGTTACTCGCGAAGCGACGGCAGCGGATATCGCCCGGCACGAGGCCTGGGTGAAAGCCACCGCCGATGCGGCAGATGATGAAGCGCTTCTCGAGAAAATCGGGCCCGAGCCACCCGTCGCGGCCCTGGGAGAGAAAATCGAGATTACCCTGAGAAGCGGAGGGAAGCCCATTTTCTGGCGCCGGGGACTCGAAGCACAGGGCAACGAATCGTGGGAAGCGGTTTCCGACAATACAGAGGGAAACACCCGAACCCTTGTCGAGCGGGCGACGCACGAGAGCGTGGGGGTTGGTTCTTTCAACCTCGACTTCCTGTTGTATCACTTGCTCGGTTTCGACCTTTCCGGTTCGTCAAAGGCGATGATTGAAACGCTCCGTCTCCCGCCCCGGCTCCTGATGCCGTTTCTGGTTTTGGTTCTGTTCAGTTTCCTCACGAAGCGACAGGACAAAGCAAGCCTCGACCGCTACTTTGCGAAAATGCGCACCGTTGTCGATCCTGATCCGGAAAAAGACCGTGCGAAACTGGAAGCTGCTTATGCTGATCCTGAAGCAGCGGCGGAAAGAAAAATGTTTCCGAATTCCGACTGGGAATTCGACAGACCGAGGCCGATGGACTGGATCGGTTTTCTGGTATCCGTCGCGATCTGCTTCCTGATTGTCGGCCTGCTGGTTTGGCTCGCCGGAATCGGCGCGTAGACTCGAATGATTTGATGACCTGACCCTGTCGGGTCATCGACTCAACCCTGTTGATTCTTCGATCAAACAGGGTTGAGCTGCCCGGAATGGGATCAATCCAACCCGTTGACGAGGGCTTCCAGTCGGCGGGTGTATTCGACCCAGACTTCGCGGGCTTCACCGGAGTCGTCCACATCCTGACCGGCGTGAATCGCGGCTTTGATGTGAGGTTCGATGGAGAGCCAGCCTTCGTAGCCGTTGTTCTTCAGGTCCTGTAGAATGCGACGTTGAACGGGATCTTCGTCGACGTGGCAGGTGATCCAGTCTCCGCCTTCCGGATTGGGCTGAGCGCTCTTGATGTGAACGTGAGTGATGTGGGATTTTGTCTTTTCGTAGAACTCCCACGTAGCCTCGTTGTCGTTGTCGTGAAGGCTGTTGTTTCCGGTATCGAGAATGAGCTGGAGAGCCGGGCTGTCGACTGCCTCGGCAAGTTCCAGCCACCCCTCGGCATAGGCACCGTAGCCGCTGGAGTTTTCGTGGGCGAGAATGACTCCTTCGCCTTCCGCGATGGTGGAAAGTTCCTTGAGACGGCGAACGGTCTCCGCTTTCCAGTCCTCATTGGAGAGCGGGTTTTCCTCCGGATTCGGGTAGGACATGATGCGGAGAAATTTCGTCCCCGCTTCGCGCATTCTCGGGGCGACACGGCGGAGTTCGTCCAGGTCCATCTGAAAATCAGAGGTGATCGGGCGGGCCCAGTTGCCGATTTGTCCACCAAATCCAACGATTTCGATGTTTTCCTCCTGGAGCCTTTCGAAGGTGGCTTTCCACTGGTCTTCGGTTTGGTCGCAGACATTGCCGCCGTCGAGAAGACGGAGCTCGATCGCCGACCATCCGGCCTCTTTCAGGGTGGAGATCTGTCCCTCAAGAGACTTTTCGGCCTCATCTGTAAATCCTGTGTATGAAAATGACATGTTGTAACTATTGCTGGTTTGTCGGGAAAAGAAATAGCGTTCTCCGGCAATTTGTCCAAGTCGGATTTGCGGGGAGAGGGAATTCAGAAAAAACGGATTTGATCTCCGTTTACGCGCAGGATGAGGTTTGATCCGTAGGTGATGTCGGGGATTATTTCTGCAGCGATGATTTCGAGCACGTCAGCGGACTGAAAGTGTTCGGGCTTCGTCTCCGGATGAGGGTGGTATATCCAGGCCGGACAGGGCGCTGCCTCCTCGGTTTTCAGAACTTCGCAGAAGAAAAAGGAAAAGTCCTCTGCGGGCTCAGTTGGGTGCCAGGCAACGTTGCGGAAAGTGTAGGCAGGCTCAAGAATCTCATAGCGGTGCGGTGAAAGGGAGAGGTTCAAGGTGCCGGGGTGAAAGGAGGAAAGATCCAGCCCCCGTTCCTGAAAAAAGGGGAATTGCATTTGTAGAGTGCCCCCGGGAAACCGTGAGTCACGGGATTTACCTGAGGCCACCCCGTGGCCTTCCACGACTGTTGCGGAAACAGAAATCATTCCGCCGCAAGCCTGCTGTCGAATGAATGAAGCTTCAAGCGATTGTCATTTTTGAACCTGATGATCCCCGCCCCCGGGAAAACGGGTCTGCAGGAATTTCTCGAGCGATTCGTTGCTGTATTCCAGATCCCATCCGTGAAGCTCCCCGTTTCCATGAACGAATCCTTCGTATGGGCGATAGCCCCACGGTCCCTGGGGCCCGGCATAGGAAACCGTACCGTCAGATTCGACGACGTAAATGCGAACGGGCCAGCCTGCCCACCGGGTCATTACCGGGTCATCGATGTCGTCGACGAGAATCCGGAAGGGGAGACGGAGCTGCTTGCGGCACTTCTTCGCCGTGAGGATTCTTTCCTCTATGGTTTTCGGATCGCGAGTCCTGCCGAGATGGGCTGCGAAACCATCGAGGGGGTGAGCTTCTCTCATGTAGATCATTACGAACTCAGCCCTGTCGTTGTAGGAATCATAGAGATCATTCAGCCCCCACAGAGACTCCCGGAAGATGTCGCAGCTCCAGCTCGACAAGATCAGTACGACCGGCTTTTCCGCGTAGAGGTCTGAAAGTTTGACCCGTTTTTCCTCCTCTGCCGACCGCAGCTCAAAGTCGGGGGATTTCTCTCCCGTTTTCGGCGCGTTGAATAGCCGCTCCTCCATCATGGAGTAGGCGGAGGTTTTGTCCGTGATCACCTTGCCGGAGAAACGATCTTTCGTTGTGGGCGAAAAAAGTGGTGGCGGCGCCTCCATACCTTCTTCCTCTGCGATGGTGAGGGGGCTGTGAAGAAGCGAAACGGTGTAGAGAAAAAGGAAGAAACGTCCGAGTTTCATATCTGGACAATGCCCGATTTCGCATGACGATCTGATGACGACAGTCTGATGCAGAAAAAGGTTTTTCCTGTTTCCTCATGTTTTCGTAATGTTAGGCCTGTCTCGAATGGGGGCTGATATTATGCGCGTATTGTTTGTGGAGGATTCTGAGCATTTGCAAAAACCGGTAGCGACCGCCCTCAAGGCTTCCGGTTTTGTGGTCGATCTTGCGTCAGACGGGGAAGAGGGCGTGTGGCAGGCCCTGAATATCGAATACGATGTTATTGTTCTCGATATTATGCTTCCCCGGCTGTCCGGGCTGGAGGTTCTCGCCAAAATCCGGCAGAGCGAAAGTTCCCCGCCTGTGCTGTTCCTGACTGCCCGGGACGAGATAGAGGACCGGGTAAATGGCCTGCGGGCGGGAGCGGATGACTATTTGACCACGCCTTTTGCTATCGACGAATTGCTCGCCCGTGTTGAGGCACTGAGCCGGCGCCGCTATGGGGCGAGGACTTCGATCATAGAACTGGATGATCTGGCCGTTGACCTTTCGAGGAAGGAGGTTGAGAGGGCTGGGCGCAAGGTTGTCCTGGCGCCGAGGCAGTTCGCGCTTCTGGAATATTTGATCATGCGGAAAGGAGAGGTGGTTTCCCGGACGGATATTGAGGAACACATTTACGATGAGTACCAGAGCCCGCTCAGCAATGTCGTAGATTCTGCGGTCTGTGCTCTGCGAAGAAGCCTCCAAATTTCACCGGATGCATTCCCTCTGATTCACACGGTGAGAGGGCACGGCTATATTATGGAGCTTCGGAAATCGTAGGGTAGAATGAGAGAATACGGCGTGCCGGTTGCGGTATCGAAACCTTTTCTCTCTGTAGCGAATGATTAGTATTCAGCGGCATGTCTTGTCCCGGTTACTGCCCGGAATTTTTGTGATCTGGTTCGTCGCCGGAGCCACGATGTATTGGCACGTTCGTCGCGAGATGGTTTTCCGGCTGGATCAGGAATTGCTCGAAATCGCAGACGCTCTGCCGTTTGGAAACAGCGGTGCCGGGGGAGGGATGATCGCATTCGAGGAAATTGCGAAAGAGGATTTTGGTATCTATTTTCAAATACGGACGCTCGAGGGGGATCCAATTTTGAAATCGGAAAGTCTCGGCCGGTTCGCTCTGCCCCGTTCGAACTCAGAAGATGAGGAGGCATTTTCCGATGCCAGGTTGGGAAACGGGGATCGGATACGCATGTATTTTTTCACTTCGTATGAAAACGGGGGCCTCGGCCCGCTCTCGATTGCCGTAGCCCGCAGTCGCGAAGAGGTGGACGGGACGCTGTTTCAAACTGCGATTGTGATCCTTGCTCTCGGTTTTGCGGTCCTCTTCGGATTCGCGATTCTTCTCCGGTTTTCCCTGCGATCCGGATTGGAGCCACTGCGGCAGGTTGGCATTCAAGCCAGCGAAATGAACCCGCAAATCAAGGGAGGGAGATATCCGGAAGATTCTCTGCCGGCGGAGCTGAAACCAATTGTTCGCAATCTGAATATCCAGCTCGACCGGATTGAAGAAGGTCTGGAGCGCGAGCGCCGATTCGGTTCGGATCTGGCCCACGAGCTCCGCAACCCGGTGGCAGCTCTGAGGTCAAACGCGGAAGTGGCTTTGAAATGGCCCGAGAAAGTTACGGAAGACGTTTTCGTGGAAATTGGTGAACTGGCAAATGAATTGCACATCACTCTCGATGATATGCTTACCCTGGCTCGCATTGAGACCCGAAAGGCAAGAATTCGAAAAGAAAGACTTCGCGTCCGCCAGGTTGTGGAACTCTGCGTGAGCAGGCTTGAACCTGATGTGAAGCGCAGACGCCTGTCTGTTGAAATAGAAATCGACCCCGAGCTTCACATCGAGACAGATGAGAGCATGCTGCGGACGATCGTGTCGAACCTGATCGGAAACGCAGTGGAGTATTCTCCGGAGGGTTCAACGATCTCTTTGACAGGCAGGGACGACGGGGATCTTCTGGTGGTGTCAAACCAGGCTGTCAATCTCTGCCGGGAGGATTTGCCGAAGCTGTTCGAACGCATGTGGCGCGGAGACCCGAGCCGGACCGACAGCACCCATTCCGGCCTGGGTCTTTCGATATCACTCGCAACGGCGGAAGCACTGAGATTGAGTCTCAATGCGCAACTGGATGACGATTCGGTTCTTCATATTCGCATTGGGGAAATTGAAGCGTGACAATTCCTCATCGTTCAGTCATGTAGAATAGGTTATCGATTTGATAGAAATGCAAAATTTCCGGGACATCCGATCTATTCTGATTGCTGCGACGCTGATCGCGGGTCCCGTGTTGTTCGCGGAAGACAAGGATTCTTTTTCCGGCAGGGAAGCTGAGGACGACTCGGAAAGGAAAGGGTGCGCCTCTTTGAACTTTGAGACGATTTGTGAGTTTCGGGATCTCGACCGAAACCTTTCGAAAACTCTCGGTAAGGGTGAGTTTTCGAGAAGCCGATTGGCTCACCTGGTTTTTCAGGTGGCAGGGAAAAGCGGAGTCGACAACGCCTTTGCCCGCTTTGACATTGACTCGGGCGGAGACATCTCCCTCTCCGAGTTTGCCGGTTCTCAACTGACGAGAAATTTGCAGTTGCTCGATGAGGATGAACTTCACCGGTTCTTCGAACTGGATTCCGATCTGGATGGGTTTCTGGATCAGAATGAGTTTCCGAATCAATTCGAAACATTCGACGTCAATGGTACCGGTAAGATTGGTCCCTGTGAATTTCGTTCGCAATACGGGGCGGGGACCGGAGTCGGTGAATCAGATGTAGACAAGGATGTCGCTGAGCTGGAAATGCGATTTCTTATGCTGGACCGGGATGATAACGGAAAATTATCAGTTTCGGAATTCGAGAAGATTCAGGAAACGGATCAGAACAGTGATTTGGCTCCGGAAGCATATGATCTGAACGGAAACGGGGAAATCTGTATGAAAGAATATCTGCGGGCGATGGGGCGAACCGATCCGGGTGAGGTGGATCGCATGTCGCGGGAATGGTTCGAGAAGCTGGACCGGAACAGAAATGGAATGATCAGCAGGCGGGAATATTCAAGGAGCCCGTTTGCAAAACACTCGGGTGATCGCGAGAGGATCGATGAGGCATTTCAAAAGATTGACGAGGACGGGGATAACGGCATCTCAATCAACGAATACGGAAAGCGGTTTTCGCGATTGAAGAATATTCGCTAATCATCCAGTTCCTCGATCGCCCGGATCGTTCCCGCAACGGTTCCGAAAGTGGGGGCGAACATCCAGCCCACGAACGGGATAGCCATGAGGAGCATATACCCGCCGCCGATCCCGACAGAGAGTCCGGTTCTTTCGCGGACGAAAGCGTCGCTTTCCTCAACGGAGAGGCCACGGTTTTCGAGGGGAAAGTCAACGAGTCCGTATCCGAGAAATCTCGCCTGGGTAAAAAAGGTTCCAAACGCGGAGACCGCAGATCCGATCAGGGGAATGAGGCCGCAGGCCAGGAAGATGAGGTTGGTAAAAATTTCGCGCGTGATGTAGCGCAGGTTGATCTTTGCTCCGCGAGCCAGAGCCGGCCCGAATCCGAGATCCGTTTTTACAAAGTCTTTTCCTTTGATCGCCTTCATCGTTTCCTCTGCGATCGTTCCGAGAAAGGGTGCCAACAGGATCAGAACGATGTGTTTGTGGGCAAAGAAAAATCCGGCAATGAGGATAAGAAATGCGAGCACGGCGAGGGTCCAGTTGATGGTGGTATCAAGCCACTCCCACGGCGCGCGAATCAATCCGTCCATCCACCCCGTGAACTTTCCGGTGGCGACGAAAAAACCGTAGAACAGCAGGGCGGAGACAACGAGACTGATGGCGGCCGGCAGAAGTTGGAAAGGCCAGAGTCTGTAGCGGAAAAGCACCCCGGGCACTTTGAGGTAGGCACTGAGTCCGGAAAAAACACCTGCGAGAAAGGAAGGGGATTTTGCTGATCGATGGGACATGAGAGCTGAGAAAACAGATGGTGCGTGGCGAACAGTTTACCTGCGTTCCTGTGGAATACAGCGTCTGATTGGAAAAATGACAAGATTCGGAGAAACACCCTCCGGAGGTACGTATCAAAGGGGAAAGGGTAGAAAAGAGCGCAGGGGAAGGGAGGCGTGACCGGAGAATTTCCCGTTTGAACTGATTCCAGCGAAGTGTATCCAGGGTTCTGTAAGTCAGATTGTTATATGGGACAAAGCCTTGGCTTAAGTGGCTTCCCATGCGCGGAAATACAAAAAATCACTTGCGAATAGACAGACTTGTCTGTTAATTTCCAGAGAAGACAGACTTGTCTGTAAACTGCTAACTGATTTCACCGATGAATGCATTGCCAAATATCCCGCGAGCTTCCACTCCCAATTCCGTGCCTGTTCCCCCGGGTTCCGCAGAGCCCCGAATCAATTCGTCAGCTCTCTCCGCAGTGGAGGGCGATTTTGGATCCATTGTTCTGAAATATTCCTGCGACGATAGCGATTGCTACGTGACTGAGAGTGAATTTGAACTGGTCGAGTTTGATTCCCTTTTCACGTAATCCGTTTCTCTCTGCGGTTTCTTCGAAGGGCCCCGAATGCGAAAGCGCCGACCGGGCTTTCGCAGAAACTCCCTACCGGAGTCGAAGAGAAAAGACAGGCCTGCTTCAAATTTCCTGCCACTCCTGACATATCGCTACTGCCACGAAGATGGCCCGCCGGGGATTGAAAGAAGAAATCGACCCATAGAGTTCCCGCGTTTTCTGCTTCCTCTACTCATTCTATTCCCTCACCGTACTCTGCCATGGGTCATCTCAGCGCGCTTCAGCCTCTCGACGAGCACAATCGGAAGCTACAATCAAACGTACACCCACCTGATTGGGAAAATCCCGTTCCCGACGGCGTTTACAACATGGTGGTGATCGGGGGAGGCACTGCCGGACTCGTGACTGCAGCCGGTGCTGCCGGACTCGGAGCGAAAGTGGCTCTCATCGAAAGAGGTCTCCTCGGAGGGGACTGTTTGAATGTGGGGTGTGTCCCCTCCAAAGCAATTCTTGCTGCGGCGCGTCGAGCGGCTCAGGTGCGCGATGCAGAGGAGTTCGGTATCCGGGTTCCCGAAGGAGTGAGAATTGATTTCGCGGCTGTGATGGAGCGTATGAGAAGGTTACGTTCCAACATCAGCCCGCACGATTCTGCGAGACGATTTACGGAAATGGGAATCGATGTATTTCTCGGGCAGGGAAAATTCACCGGGGCCGGCACGATCGATGTGAATGGAACGGAACTGAAATTTAAAAAGGCGACCATTGCGACGGGAGCGAGAGCAGCTGCGCCCTCAATTCCGGGACTGGAAGAGGTGGAGTATCTCACAAACGAAACGCTTTTCTCCCTGACGGCGATTCCGAAACGATTCGGGGTGATCGGTGCCGGACCGGTCGGAGTGGAGATGGCGCAGAGTTTTGCCCGGCTGGGTTCCGAAGTTTATCTCGTGGAGTCGAATGGAGGAATTCTCCCGAAGGATGATCCGGAAGCAGGGGCTGCGGTAACGCGGGCGCTTGAAAAGGATGGTGTCACCATTTTGTCCGGAGGGCGGAAACTGCGGCTGGAGAAAAAAGAGGGGGCGGACGTGAAAATGATCGTAGATGGAGAAAACG
>JAKSBG010000155.1 GCA_022361255.1 Verrucomicrobiales bacterium | reverse complement strand
GCAGGTGATGAGAAAACCGGCGTAGGCGAGAAACGAAGCCACAGCCAGCACCACATCCTCTCTCGCGAAATAGATCACAGGAGAATTGACTGCCCGTAGAAACACATACACAAGCAGCGCGAAGACCGCGATCATTGAAAATTTCGGCAGACGAAACGTCGCGTTCCGGAACAAAAATCCGACTGCAAAAACCCCGGAGAAGCCCAAAACAACGTAGGCGGGCCAAAGGAACGTCATCGACGTTGAGGTACCAACCAAACCGGCCAGAAACAGACCGATCAGGAAAAGTGCCAGATTTAACGTACGCCAATGAGCTTTCATACCCGGTTTACAAAGCAGTAAAACACCCAAATTATGCAACAATTTCAGAAAAACTAAAATCTTATTTTTCTTAATTATTATGACATTTATCTCACGCAACAAACTGTGAGATTCACACCTCCGGAGAATCGCATTGCTTTTCGCGTCCTTTTCTAAGAAACTATCCGGGGAATCGGTTGTAACAGAAGCACGAAACTCCCATCCGGAGTTTTCTCGCAACACGGAACAGACATGAGCTCGCTACGTATTTTTCTTACCCTCTTCCTTTTCGCCCTCGTTTGCCATGAGGCGGATGCCCAAATCCAGGTGGAATTGAAACTGGACCGGAAGCTCTACGTCGCACACGAGCCAATCACCGGGGAGCTCATCATGGTAAACCGGGCCGGACGCGACCTCGTCTTCGGGGATTCCGGAGGCCTCAGTTGGCTCGATTTCTCCGTAACCGACAGCCGTGGTGCGCTGATCACACCAATTGCCAATCACGTCAACGAACGCTCCATCGTGCTTGCCGCCGGTCAAACGTATCGCCACAAAGTCACGATCAATCGCTACTACCCAATGGCGAACATCGGACTCTACCGGGTCAAAGCGAATGTGACCTTCCCGTCAATCAATCGCGTCTTCACTTCGCAACAACAATCCGTTCAAATCACCGACGGCCAACCTATGTGGAACCAGATTGTGACCGTCCCGCCGGGCTATCCCGACGCGGGCAGGAATCGTGAGTATTCTCTCATGACCTTTTACCACGGCGCCCGCGGTAAATCGATCTACTTCCGAATGAAAGACAGCGACACCGGAATGGTCTACAAGACCTACCCAATCGGTGACTACATGACGGTCCGCAAGCCGACGCAGGCGATCGATGCCCAAAACAGCCTGCACATTCTCCACATGAGCGGCCCCCAAGCCTACAAATACACGGTCATCGGTGTTCACGGCGATCCCATCAAACAGGAAAATCTCTACGAAAAAGGAAGCAACCGCCCTCAGCTCCGTTCCACCGATTACGGTGAAGTCAGCGTTGTCGGCGGGATCACCCAGCAGGAAAAACAGACGCCCTACGAGCAGGTCGAGTTCCGGAGGTTGTCGGAGCGTCCTCCCGGCTTGCCCACGCAGTGATTTGCTTTCCGGAAATTTACCGGTGATTGGGAAACCATTTTAGCCCCGTGGTGTTACATTCGTGCCATGGTAAAGCCCGTCCTTTTTCTTCTCGCCGTTTCCCTTCTCACTCTCCCCGCACGCGCCGACTGGACGCAATTCCGCGGACCAAATGCTCAGGGAACTTCCGCCGAAAGCGTTCCCACCGAATGGAGTTCCACCGAAGGCCTCGCCTGGACCCTCGACCTCCCCGGAGAAGGCAGCTCTTGTCCGATTGTTTCCGGCGACGCCGTTTTCATCACGGCCTGGTCCGGTGAAGGTGATTCCATTCTGCGTCACCTCCTCCGGATCGACCTCGCCTCCGGCGAAAAAGTCTGGGAGAAAACCATTCCCGCCGACAATCCGGAGGATCCCGCAAAAGGCTACATCACCGAGCACGGTTACGCGAGTAACACACCGGTAACCGACGGCAAAGCAATCTACTGCTATTTCGGAAAAGCCGGAGTCTATGCCTTCGACTTCGATGGCAATCAGCTTTGGAAGACCGGAACCGGCGACCTTTCCTCTCCCAAAGCGTGGGGCTCTGCCTCCAGCCCGATTCTTTACAACGATCTCGTTATCGTCCCGGCCGGTGAGGAGCAAAACGCAATTGTTGCGCTGAAAAAAGAAGATGGATCCGTCGCCTGGAAAGCGGAAGGCGATGCCCTCGTGCAAACCTATGGCTCGCCCATTCTTGCCAAAGTGAATGATGAACGCACCGACCTCGTCTTCGCCGCTACGGCGGAGTGGTGGGGCCTCAATCCCGATACCGGGAAGCTGCGCTGGTTCGCCGAATACAACCTGCCCGGAAACATGTCGAATACCACACACCTCAGCGGAGACATCCTCACGATTTCCGGGGGATTCCCCCGCACCGCCCGCGTCGCGCTCGAGGTCGGGGGAAGCGGTGATTTGTCCGGCAAACTTCTCTATGATACTCAGAAGCCCGCCACCTACATGACGGCCCCGGTCGAGCACGATGGAGTTCTTTACTGGATTTCCGACAGTGGAATTGCCTTCGCCGCGAAACCCGGCGAAGAAAAAGAACTCTGGCAGGAGCGCGTTCCCGACCTCACCGGGGCCGGCGGTCGCGGAAAGCCGTTTTACGCCTCGCCCATCCTTGCCGGTGGAAAAATCTATGCCGTCAGCCGCGCCAACGGCACCTTTGTCATCAAACCTTCAACGGAAGGCTTGAAAGTTCTCGCCCACAACAAAATCGAAAGCGACGAGACTCTCTTCAATGCCACGCCGGCTGTGTCCGACGGAAAGCTTCTCCTTCGTTCGCAGAAAGCACTCTATTGTATCGGCAAATAACACACCCAACAGGGTGCCGCGAAGGACCTGACAGGGTTGGATCGTCGACTCAACAGGGTAAATAGGTCCGGCTGCTTCCGCTACAGCACCGGCCCCACTCCAGCGCCTCTGTCCGGCACTTTTTCCACCCATGCGCCTTTCCGGCAGAGTGGACACACGCATTCAGACCGCTTGATCCCGGCAGCAGAAAGAGGACATTCCTGACATGAATACAGTTTCGCCGAAATCCTTTTCCCGACGCTCTGCGCTATCGCTTTTTGGAGGCAGCGTCCTCGCCACCGCGATCTCGCAGGCCGTGCACGGGAACACCGCACCGAAAATTCTGCTCCGTTCCTCCTGGCAGACCGTCAATATCGGGGACATTGCCCACACCCCAGGCGTTCTCAGCATTCTCCGACAGTATATTCCCGACGCGCAGGTCACCCTCTGGCCGTCCAATGTCGAAAACGGAGTGAAGGAGCTCTTGTTAAAAGAATTCCCCGGACTTCGCATTGCGAAAAAGGGCAGCGCAGAACTGGAGCAGGCCTTCACCGAATGCGATTTCCTACTCCACGGTTCCGGAGCCTCGATCGTAGCGGAGAATGACCTCATTCGCTGGCACGAAGAGACCGGGAAACCCTACGGCATTTACGGGATCACGTTTCCGCTCAAAAAATCGTCCGCTACCGCCGCGCGAACGGAAGATGCGATGCAACGCTCGGTCGATGTCCTCACCAAATCCGAATTCGTTTTCTTTCGGGACAGCAAATCACTGGAGCTCGCCAAAAGCCTCGGCGCAAAATCTCCCGTGATGGAATTTGGACCCGACGGAGCGTTCGCCTGCGACCTGCGCGACAAGGAGAAAGCGGACGCCTTTCTCACTTCGAATGATCTCGAACCCGGGAAGTTCATCTGCTGCATACCGCGCCTTCGCTACACGCCTTACTGGACCATTAAAGAAGGAAGGAAGTTCGACGAAGTGAAGCACGCCAGAAACGAGGAGATGAAAGAGCACGATCACGCTCCCCTGCGGGAGGCAATCATCCAGATCGTCGAACAGACCGATCTCAAAGTTCTCGTCTGCCCCGAAGACCTCACTCATATGGAGTTGGGAAAAGAAATGATCATGGACCGCCTTCCGGAGGAAATTCTCGACCGTGTTGTCTGGCGTCCCGACTATTGGCTTACCGGGGAGGCAATCAGCGTCTACCTGCAAAGCGCCGGCCTTTTCGGAAACGAAATGCACTCCCCCATCATGTGCATCGGACACGGCATTCCCGCGATCGTTTGCCGCTTCGCGGAACAGACGACAAAAGGATACATGTGGGAGGACATCGGACTCGGCGATTGGCTTTTCGATCATGATTCAGAAGAGGATCAAAAGCGAATCGCCGCAACGGTGCTTGAGCTCGCAACGAATCCGACGGATGCCGCAGCCAAGGCAGCCAAAGCAAAGGCTTTCGTCGAGAAGCGTCAGAAGGAGACGATGGAGATTCTCCAGAAAAATCTCGCCGGATAACGCGCCGGCGAGGCAGCCGCTACAAAGGGCGCGGGGAATTGTATCCGTCCCCGATGCGTTTTCGGGTAATATTCCCTGCATGGAACCGGATACAAAGCAACGACCCGATGACTTTTATCCCCCGCGAACGGGACCCGACGCAGGCCCGCAGGCGGACGAGAGAACCTGGGCTGTCGGCGCTCACCTCGCATCCGTTGCGGGTTGGATCGGGATTCCGATGGGACATATCCTGGCGCCGTTGCTGGTCTGGCTGATCAAGCGAAACGAAAGTGAATACGCCCGGATCCAGGCACTGGAGAGCTTGAACTTCCAGATCTCAATGACGATCTACGCCTTCGCTGCGGGCCTTCTCGCCGCCACCATTATCGGGTTGGTAATCGCAATCCCGGTCTTTGTCGCAATCATCCTCGGCGACGTGATTTTCACTATCATCGGAGCACTCGCAGCCAGTCGGGGAGAAAGCTATCGCTATCCCATGACGATTCGACTGCTGCGATAGAAAGCGTAGGAGGTGCCAACCCGGTCACCTCAAACTCTCGACGAAGAATGCGAAGCTACTGCGAAGTCGCCTCCGCAAACTCTCACCCACGCTCCGCGATCGGCGTGATCGGCTGATCTTCGGTCGGCCCGGTGTAGAGCGTCAACGGACGATAGAGACGATTGTCGTCGAGCTGCTCGAGAACTTGCGCAGTCCATCCAGCGGCACGGGAAATCGCAAATATCGGAGTGAAAAGGTCGGTAGGAATACCAAGAGAGTAGTAGACCGTCGCAGAGTAGAAATCGACGTTGGCGTTGAGCCCCTTCCTCTCACGCATAAGCTCCGCAATGCGCTCGGACATGTCGATCCACTTCGTCTCACCGAGTTCTTCAGTGAGTTTGATCGCCATTGTTCGGAGATGCGGAGCGCGAGGGTCGAGAACCCGGTAGACGCGGTGACCGATCCCCATGATCTTTTTCTTATTCGTCAGGCAGTCTTCGACGTAGGCATCAACCTTGTCGAGAGAACCGATTTCGTTGAGCATGTGAATCACACCCTCGTTGGCTCCCCCGTGAAGGGGACCTTTCAGGGTTCCCACTGCGGAAGTGATTGCGGAATAGAGATCCGACAAGGTCGCAATGGTCACGCGCGAGCTGAATGTCGAAGCATTCATGCCGTGATCAGCGTGGAGAATGTAGGCCACGTCGAGGGTTTTGGTCGCTTCCGCACCCGGCTCTTCACCGTTGATGAGATAGAGAAAATGCCCGGCTTCCGACAGGTCATCACGAACCGGGGGAAGGTCGAGCCCCTGACGGGCACGATGAAAATAAGCGACGATCAGTGGAATTTTTGCGCAGATCGAAATGGCGCGCTCTTCGTTGATCTCGCGGTTCTGATCCTCTCCGCGGTTGTCGTAGAGACCCAGCATGCTGACCCCGGTGCGGATCACTTCCATCGGTCCGGCATCCTTCGGTGCCGCCTGAAGAAAATCAATGATGCCCTGCGGCAGGGAACGCTGAGCCCGGAGGGTTTTCGTGAATTCGTCGAGTTGCGCCTGTGTCGGAAGCGCCCGGCGATGCAGGAGATACATGACCTCCTCGAAGCTGCAGTTCTCTACGAGATCGTCGATGTTGTAACCAAGGTAACGCAGAATTCCCGCCTCCCCCTGCACGTCACTGAGACATGACTCGTTTGCTATGACTCCAGCAAGCCCCTTCGCGTATTCCGGTTTCTCCGACATGATATATCTTTTTTACACAATTTTCGTTCGCGAAAGCAATCTCCTCTCCGGGAAATTGCTGCACATCTAATTCGAATTTCAGCCCATTGCGCGGACCAACGCTTCACCCATATCGGAAGGGTTGTCGGCTACTTCGATTCCCGCGTCACGCATCGCTGCAAT
The DNA here is from genome assembly GCA_022361255.1 of Verrucomicrobiales bacterium. Classification (GTDB taxonomy): domain Bacteria; phylum Verrucomicrobiota; class Verrucomicrobiia; order Verrucomicrobiales; family DEV007; genus Arctic95D-9. Next base: position 14,225 of record JAKSBG010000155.1, on the reverse strand, counting down.
TTTTGCTTCAGCAGTTCCTTTTCCACCGCTGACGATCGCTCCGGCATGACCCATGCGGCGTCCCGGAGGCGCTGTTGCACCGGCGATGAAACCGGCGATCGGCTTATCACAGTTTTCTTTGGCCCAGGCGGCGGCCTCTTCCTCAGCTGTTCCGCCGATCTCACCAATCATGATGATCGCCTCGGTCTCAGGGTCATCGTTGAACATCTTGAGAATATCGAGATGGGAAGTGCCGTTGATAGGGTCGCCACCGATACCGACACAGGTGCTCTGACCGAGGCCGAGAGAGGTAAGCTGGTAAACCGCCTCGTAAGTAAGAGTTCCGCTTCGAGAAACCACACCTACTTTTCCGCGCTTGTGAATGTAGCCCGGAGCGATTCCGATACGACATCCACCCTGCGAATTTTCGCCGGTTCCGGGAGTCACAACGCCGGGGCAGTTCGGACCGATCAGTCTGGTGTTTGAATCTTTCATTGCGGCGCGGACTTTCATCATGTCCATAACCGGAATCCCTTCCGTAATCGCGACGACCAGGTCCACTCCGGCATCGACTGCCTCAAGAATCGCGTCACCCGCGAAAGGAGGGGGAACGAAAATCGCGCTAACGGTTGCTCCCGTTTCCCCGACAGCATCTTTGACGGTGTCAAAAATAGGAACGGCGTCGGCAAAAGTCTGACCGCCTTTTCCAGGAGTTACCCCGGCCACCAGTTTCGTGCCGTAGTCGAGGCTGAGCTGAGCGTGGCGTCCGCCAAAGGAGCCGGTGATTCCCTGAATCAGGATTTTTGTGTTTTCGTCGACCAGGATAGCCATGAGAAGAATGGGTAGAAAATGAAATGTTGGAAAAATAAGGGAGCGGGTCTATCAGGCGATCGCAGCAACAGCTTTCTTAGCAGCATCGGCAAGCGTGTCGGCGGAGATGAGATCAACATCTGACCCGTCGAGCGTCTGCTTTCCGGCATCGACATTGTTCCCTTCCAGGCGAACGACGAGAGGAATGTTCAGATCAACCTCGCCGCAGGCAGCGACGATTCCTTTTGCAATCACATCGCAGTCCATGATTCCTCCAAAAATGTTTACGAGAATCCCCTTCACATTCGGGTCACCGAGAATGATCTTGAAGGCATTGCGGACCTGCTCCTGCGTGGCACCACCCCCGACATCGAGGAAGTTGGCCGGTTCGCCACCGCTTTGCTTGATGATATCCATCGTCGCCATCGCGAGTCCGGCACCGTTCACAAGACATGCAATGTTGCCGTCCAGACCGATGTAGTTCAGGTCGTATTTCGCAGCTTCGACCTCGCGGGGATCTTCCTCAGTCGGATCGTGAAGAGCCTCGATGTCCGGATGGCGATAGAGAGCGTTGTCGTCAAAATCGAACTTTGCGTCGAGCGCCAGAACCTGTCCATCAGGTGTTGTCACGAGCGGGTTGATCTCCACCATCGAGCAGTCACAGGATATGAACAGATTGTAAACGCCCTTGAGAAGTTTGCCGAACTGCTTCGCAACATCACCACTGAGGCCAAGCCCCGCAGCGAGATTGCGAATCTCATAGGGCTGAAGCCCCAGGAGTGGATGAATCACTTCACGAAAAATCTTTTCAGGCGTCTGCTCGGCAACCTCTTCGATATTCACGCCACCCTCTGTGCTCGCGACAATCACCGGAGAACGGCTTTCACGGTCCATGAGAACGGCAAGGTAGTATTCCTTCTCAATATCGACCGCATCGGCGACCATGATCTTGTTTACCACTTTGCCTTCTTCACCGGTCTGGTGAGTGACCAGCGTTTCCCCGATCATCTTTCCGGCCACTTCAGCTGCCTCATCAGCACTGTTGACGAGGTGAACCCCGCCCTGGAAGCCGTTTTTGAAAGTTCCTTTCCCGCGGCCACCCGCGTGGACCTGCGCTTTCACCACGATTTGAGATCCCAGTTCTGCGGCGGCTGCTTTCGCTTCGTCGGGAGTGTCGGCAACTTTGCCCTTCGGCGTCGCGACACCGAATTTCTCAAAAAGTTCCTTGGCCTGATATTCGTGAATGTTCATGGGGCAAATTGACGGCTGGCTCGCATGCTTTCCGGCGAGCGCGCCAACTTACGGTGGCCCCCTTAGAGGTCAAGATGGAACCTCCGATTAAAACGCCAGAATACAGACGTTATGATGCCAGTTTCCGCCATTCGGCAGAGAACGTTTTTCAAAAATCCAGATATACCTCGGCGCGTCGGTTCTGCGAACGCCCTGTCGGGTTGTCTGTTCCGTCCGGATTGAAGTTCGGACGTCGCGGCTTGGTTTCCCCAAAGGCCTCTGTCACGACTTGATCCGGAGAAACCCCCATAGAAATCAATCCCTGGCGAATCGCAGCAGCGCGCTTGTCGCTCAACACGGCATTGTAGTCGTCGGTCCCCATCGAATCCGCATGGCCGTTGATCCGGATGACGCGCTCGGCACCCTGGCTGAGAATGTCGGCAATGATTGCAAGCTGGCGGTTCCCGCGCGGGGAAAGGCCCGATTGATCGAATTCAAAATACAACACGAGGGAATCGCCGCCCATGGGGTCCTCCACAATCGGACTGTAGGCAACATTCCCGCCACCGGCTTGATCAGATAACGCGGCGAGAACTTTGGAGAAAGTGAGCCCGTTCACAGCCCATTTGTCTTCGACCCGACCCAACTCGAGAGCAAATTCGGAACCCGCCCCCTCACTTTGAACGCGGGTCAGCACCCAGGTGATGTCATCGCGGGAAAGCGTCACCACGAGCGGACGTTCTTCCTTGAGCTGAAACTTCCCCTCTTCGATTGCGATCATCAGGGCCGCAACCCGCTCATCGGTAACCGTGGCGGGGTCTGAGAGAGCACGGGCTGCTTTGAAATTTCGCCCCACGACCGCTTTGGAGAAAGCATGCGCAATGGTGAGCGCATCGACACCTTCCACGGAGGGAGGATCCGCCGCCGCAGGCTCTGACGGTGTCGCAGTTGCCGCTGGAGCATCGGTAGCAGATGCGGCCTTTTTCACATCAACAGAGGCAATCGCAAGAGGCAGACTGATTTTGGAAATCGCAAAGGCGTCTTTCGATTTCACGTCGAGATCGGCGTAGATCTGTTTCGCCTCGGCCCCGGCTTCCGGAATGAAATTCAGAGCCCAGCGAACAGCGGTAGCCGATTTGGAAATCTCCGACATCGGTTTTTCGGAGTTCAGCTTCAACTGAGGCGATTCAATGATGGTCTTCACCCCCGGCTTGACCGGCTCCGCCACTGCGGCGGGACCTACGAAATTCACAAACTCATCGAAGTTCTTTTTTCCGACTGCTGCACTGAGCGCTTTCATCGCCTCTTCCGGCGAAGAGTATACCTGTCCGGCAGCGGGCTCCGGTTCAGTCGGCTTTTCCGGATCCGGAGTCGAAACAACGCTTTTTTCCGGCTTCGCTGCCGGTTTCGGTTCAGGTTGGGCCCCGGCCTCCGGATCCTGCGGGTCCGACAACTCACCTTCCGGGATTTTGACAAAAGGCTGAGGGCCGTCCGGAACTTCGACGACCTCCCCTTTCATATTAAACCAAATCAGCGACCCGATCAGGCCGGCCAGAATGATACCGAAGAAGATAAACGCCGTATGTTTTGTCATGGCAGAGGGAGACTCACAAACTCCCTCTAATGTAGCAGCACAGCGGGGTGACCGAAACGGAAAAGTTTAGGCAAGGTGAAAGGATTTCGTCAGGAACTGACTCCGTCCATCGCGCCGGCAGAAGGCGTGCGATTGTCTTTCTTCAAATTCGCCACGATGTAGGTCGGATCATCCTCCAGAACGATGACATCAACCATGCTGCCTGCGGTCTCCAGAAGTTGACGACAGTTCCGGCTGATGTGCTGAAGTTTCAATGTCTTCCCGTTCGAGCGGTAGCGCTCCGCCAGCTTCTGAATTGCCTCGAGTCCGGAGTGGTCCCAGACCCGCGAATCCATCATGTCGACGATTACGACATCGGGATCATCTGCTGGAGAAAACTCATTGTTGAAATCCTGAATCGAACCGAAGAACAGCGGGCCGTGGATGTAATAAACCTTGGCGCCGTCTTCGCGAATCTCCGTTTCCCGGTGCACGTGGTGGGCTGACTTCCACGCGAAAACCAGCGCAGATACAACCACCCCGAGAATCACCGCCAACGCGAGGTTGTGGGTTACCACCGTCACGATAGAGACGAGCAGAATCACGAAGGCATCGGACTTCGGAATCTTCTTCAAAATGCGAATGCTCGACCACTCGAAGGTTCCGATTACGACCATAAACATCACCCCGGTCAGGGCCGCGAGCGGAATGCGCTCGATCAGGGCGCTGGCAAAGAGAATGAAACAGATCAGAAACAGGCCGGCCGAGATACCCGAAAGCCTGCCGCGTCCACCCGAACGGATGTTGATGATGCTCTGTCCGATCATCGCGCAACCTCCCATTCCGCCAAGAAAGCCGGTAACAATATTGGCGACCCCCTGGCCGACACACTCCCGGTTGCTGGATCCCCGGGTTTCCGTGAGTTCATCAATCAGAGTCAAGGTCATGAGCGATTCGATCAGACCGACCGCAGCGAGAATGAACGAAAACGGCGCGATGAAAATCAAGGTGTCGAGATTGAATGGAATCGTAAAACTCACGGGCATTGGCAACCCGCCCTTCACAGATGACATATCCCGCACCACGAGCGTGTCGAGATTGAATCCGATCACAATCAGACTGACCACCACAATCCCGACGAGAGAAGCCGGAACCGCCGTCGTGAATTTGGGAAGAAAAAAGCTGATCGCCATCGTCAGGGCTACCAGCCCCAGCATAAGGTAAAGATCACCACCCTGCAGCCACGGCGCCCCGGAAGTCGTCGGAGCTTCCGTGAACATCGGGAACTGCGCGGTGAAAATAACAATCGCAAGACCGTTCACAAAACCAAACATGACCGGTTGTGGAATGAGGCGGACAAAACGCCCCAGCTTCATCGCCCCGCAAAGGATCTGGATGACCCCCATCAAAATGACGGCCACAAAGAGATACTGCAAACCGGCATCTTCGCCCAGACCCAGCTCGACTCCCTTTTCGTTTCCAAGCTTCACCAGACCAACCATGATCACGGCAAGAGCACCCGTAGCGCCCGAGATCATTCCCGGCCGCCCACCGGCAACCGCCGTGATCAGACAGACCAGGAAAGCAGCGTACAGTCCGACCAGAGGGGGAACTCCCGCAATGATCGCGAAGGCAATCGCTTCGGGGACCAACGCGAGCGCAACGGTCAAACCGGACAACAAGTCATCTTTCGCCTGAAGGCGATTTCCGAATTTTCGATAGATTAGCTGGATCACAATACGAGCGGGTTCGATTTGAGAAGAGATTCGTCAGATGCGACGAAGAAACGCGGGGAAACAACCGGCACAGGCTACGCGCCGCTCCCGCAGAGTGAACGCGGGACATAACGGTGCAATCCCCCCTTCCCGCAAGCGGTAATTTTTTTCCCGCCGGATATGGCGCCGGACGCTACGCCCGATCCAGAGCTTCAACCAACCCTTCGACCGAAATCCGCTCTTCGCTCCGGTCCTCCAGCTTCTTTAATCCTACCTCGGGAAATTCTGAACCGACCACCACCGCGAACTTTGCCCCGGCCTGCTCTGCCATTTGGAATTGTTTTCCCACCTTCGCTTCCGCGAGAGAAAACTGCACGCGCCTCCCGCTGTCCCGCACCGCCTGAACGACCTGCAGACACTCGGCAGATTTTTCTGACTCAGCCAGCACAACGAAAACGTCAATGTCGCGATCCGCCGCCATCGCCGTATCAAGCAAAGCTGCAGGAGCCTCCGACTCGCGAATGAGATCCGTGATGACCATATCACCCATTGCAAAACCGCAGGCAGGCATCGCTACCCCACCGATCAACTCCACGAGCTGATCATATCGACCACCACCGGCGACAGCACGCATCCCCTTTCCGATGTCGAACACTTCGAAAACCGGACCGGTATAGTAAGCGAGACCGCGCACAATTCCGAGATCAACTTCGACGAAATCACGGAGCCCCCGCGCCGACAGATTGTCGAGCACGGACTGCAAATCATCAGACGCCTCCGCTCCTGAACCGATGAATCCCTTTACCGCCGAAAGAGAAATCCCGACCGCCTGAAGCGCCTCGTCGGTTTTTTCCTCCGGAGCCCGCTCCATCTTGTCGATCGCCTGGAGAAAAGCATTCAGATTCTCCTCTGTCACGCCGTTCCCGGTGGCAAATTGAACCCAGGCATTCCTGTCGCTGACCCGAATGCGAAAATCGTCGGAAGTAAATCCGAATTCCCGCATCAAATCGATGGAAAGAGCCATCAACTCCGCATCCGCGAGGACGGATTCTTCCCCGAGAATGTCGCAGTTGAACTGATAAAACTCCCGTCCGCGCCCTTTCTGATGACGCTCATAGCGGAAGAACTGCCCGATGGAAAACCATCGCAACGGCTTTCGGAAATCCCGCTGCCGCGCCGCAGCCATCCGGGCGAGAGTCGGCGTCAGCTCCGGGCGCATCGAAACGTCGCGCTCCCCTTTATCCGCAAAGCAGAAAAGCTGATTCACGATTTCATCGCCGCTTTTTTTGCGATACAAATCCGTTGGTTCGAGAATCGGCCCCTCGTACTCGACAAACCCATATCGACGCGCCACCCGACGCCACGCATCAAAGACGTAGTTTCGCGCCGCACATTCGTCCGGATAAAAGTCCCGAAACCCGGGAAGGACCTTGAATTTCTCAGCCATGGGGGATGGTAAATCGGTTTGATGAAAATGCGAGCACTTGGAGTGCGGCGGCTTGACGCCGCTTTCGTTTTCGGCACAAGAAATCTTCAGAAATTCGGATTGAGAGGATACTCGCAGATGCCCCGCCTCGATAATAGTTCAAAACAATGCGATCATCAGGCCTGCGATCAAAAGTGGCGTCAAGCCGCCGCACTCCAAAGTTCTCCAAACAGGGTTACCTGATCAACTTGACAGGGTTAGATCATCAATCCAACCCTGTTACGCTTACCCGAATACCACTGTCCGGTTCGCATGCACCAGCGTCCGGCGGTTCAAATGGAGCCAGACCGCACGGGAAAGAACACTTTGCTCAAGAGCTCGCCCCTTTCTCACAAAATCGTGCACCGTGTCGCTGTGTGACACCGGCGTAACCCCCTGGGCAATGATCGGGCCCTCGTCGAGATCTTCGGTCACGTAGTGGCTCGTTGCGCCGACCAGTTTCACCCCGCGCTTGTGGGCGGAATGATAAGGGCGCGCGCCGGGGAAAGCGGGAAGGAAGGAGTGGTGAATGTTGATGATGCGATTCGGAAACGCCTCCGTCATCAACGGGCTGAGGATCTGCATGTATCGCGCCAGAACAACCAGGTCGATTTCGTGCTCCTGCAACAGGGCAATCTCCTTCTTCTCCTGCTCCGCTTTCGTTTCCTTTGTGATGGGCAGGAAGTGAAATGGTATGCTGAAGCGGTCCGCAATCGGCTTTAAGTCTTCCCGGTTACTGACGATCAGCGGGATCTCCATCCGCAATTCGCCACTCTCCTGACGGGAAAGCAGATCGTAAACGCAGTGGTTGTCGCGCGTGATGAACAGCGCCACTCTCGGAACAACATCCGTGAAGTAGAGCGACCAGTTCATCGAAAATTTCTCCGCGAGCGGTGCAATAGCCACCTCTAAATCATCGCGGGATACCGCGAAGCCCTCAATCTCCCATTCCACGCGCATAAAAAACACGCCGTTTTCCTGATCCACGTGCTGATCGACGTCGACGATGTTTCCTTTGTTCTGGAAAAGAAAATCTGAAACCGATGCGACGATACCGGGCTGATCCGGGCAGGACACCAGAAGAATTGCGGTCGAAGAATCCTGGGAAAGCGTGCTCACAATATTTTCCGAACAGGTTCTACCTGAAAAAGTGCTCGAGGGGGGAATCGAACCCCCACGGGTTGCCCCACAGGATCCTTAATCCTGCGCGTCTACCAATTCCGCCACCCGAGCAGCGAAGCCGTCACCAGAAGCGACGGCGGGAAGGGCTGACTCATAGTTTCAAAAACGTCACCGCGCAAGCATTCTTTCTCCCTTTCTCACAAAGAATTTTCGAAAAAAATGCCCCGTCTTTCGACGGGGCAGGAGGAAGTTGAATTAGGATTCAAGCCGGACTGCCATTAACGACAATGGCCGAATGGGAATCCCGGCACGAAGAACGGAACCGGAGGAATCGGGGGACGAACATACGTGCGACTTGAGCGATACGTTGTTACGCGGGGCGAACGGTAATAGGTCGGTCGGTGATAAGACCGGTATGTCGTCACCGGACGGTGATACACTCGCGGCGCATAGTTCCGGGAAGAGTAATGGGAGCGGTTGTGGTTGTGACTGTGGCTTCGGGACGACTTTTTCGAACTCTTGCACATACTCTTGATCTGGGGTCGGGCTTCGGCCTCAACAGGCGCGAAAACGAAAGCGGCAGCAGCCGCTACGGCAATAGTAAGGATCTTTTTCATGTTCAGGGGAGGGTTGGTTGAGCGACCGTACACCATCATCGGCGGTTGCGGTCATGTTCTTAGACGCATCGAAAGACGGATTTATTCAAAATTTTTTATCATACCCAGAGATTGCGGTCCAGCGTTCTGTATTGAATCGCCTCCATGACATGGACTTCCTTGATATCGATTTCGCCTTCGAGGTCGGCCAATGTGCGGGAGACTTTGAGAATCCGGTCGTGCGCCCGCGCGCTGAAATTCAAGCTCTCCATTGCCTGTTCGAGTGTCTTTTCACTGCGCCTGTCGAGCCAGCAATGCTTTGAAACAAGCCGGCTACCCATGTCGGCGTTGCAATTCACGTCAGGGTCTGTCGCAAACCGCTGGAGCTGAACTCCCCGCGCCTCCTCGACCCGCTCGCGAATCACCGCAGAGGACTCCCCGCCGGAATCGGAACGAAGTTCTTTGTAGTTTACGGCGGGGACATCAACGTGAAGATCGATCCGGTCAAGAAGGGGTCCACTGATCCGCTGGCGGTATTTTTCGATTTGATTGGGCGAACAGCGACACTCCCGTGACGGGTCCCCGAGGTAACCGCAGGGACAGGGATTCATGGCAGCAACGAGTGAGAAACGGCTGGGAAATGTGAACTTTCCCGCCGCCCGCGAAATGGTGACGACACCGTCTTCAAGCGGCTGGCGCATCACTTCGAGAGTTGATCTCCGGAATTCGGGAAGCTCATCGAGGAACAAAATACCGTTGTGCGCAAGACTAACCTCTCCCGGAGTCGGATGACTGCTCCCCCCGAGCAGACCGGCATCGGAAATGGTGTGGTGCGGGGACCGGAAGGGACGGGTCGCGAGAAAACTGTTCTTTCCGTCAACAAGACCGGCAACGCTGTGAATTTTCGTCGTTTCAATTGCTTCCGCCTCGGTCATCGTCGGGAGAATCGTGGTAAGACGTTTTGCCAGCATCGACTTTCCTGTACCCGGACTCCCCAGCATCAACATATTGTGCCCTCCTGCCATCGCCACTTCGAGAGCGCGCTTCGCATGGGCCTGGACTTTCACTTCATCAAAATCGACCGCGTAGTTTTGCTTGGCCGCAAAAAATGCATCGCGGTCGAGCTTCTCCGGGGAAATATTTTTCTCCCCCCGCAGCAACTCGAACGCCGCCTGCAGGGTATCCACGCCGTAGACGTAGATACCCTCGACAATAGAGGCCTCTTTTGCGTTCTCTTTGGGAACAAGGATAGCCGCCTTTCCCTCCTCTTTGGCGCGCAGAGTCAGCGGTAGAATTCCTTTGATCGGCCGAACCCTACCATCGAGGGACAACTCACCCGCTACGGAACATTTTTCCAGCGCCCCCTCCTGCAGGGAGCCGTTCCGCTCCGTATCGAGCGACGCCATTCCCAGCGCGATGGGCAAATCAAAACTCGGCCCTTCCTTGCGAATGTCCGCAGGAGCCAGATTAATGGTGATGTATTTACGCGGCCAGCCAAGTCCACTGTTTTTGATCGCTGTTGTGACCCGGTCAACACTCTCGCGGACCGCGGCGTCAGGAAGCCCGACAAGTTTGATTTCCGGATTGCTCCCATCTGCCGCATTCACCTCGACTTCGACCGAGAGGGCATCAACACCCGCGAGAGCTCCGGAATGAACACAGGAAAGAGGCATGCCTCATCTTTCGCAAGAGAGGCCACAAATGGCAAACCAAAACCACACTTTTTGCTGTTCAAAAAGACATTTGCCGCATTCATCCCAGCGAATACGGATCCACATCCACCGTCACGATGACGTCGTCGGGAAAAGTGAGGGACTTCATCACTTCACGAATGTGCCGTGCCATTTTTCTCGCCTGGGGGGACTTCAGCAACACCTGGAAGCGCCACTGATCGTGCGATTTCACGAGCGGGGAAGGCAACGGATCCGTCAGAACAATGTCTTCCGGAATGCTACGCTTCAACCGGGCATGAAGTGTTTTCAGCGTGAACTCAGCCCGCTCCTGATGCACCGAACGAACCGTAATCAGCGCAATATGTACGAACGGGGGGTGGCTGAACTGCCTCCTCATCACCAACTCCTGCTCGGCAAACCCTTCGAAATCGTGATGGCGGGCAAACTGAATCGACGGATGATGCGGAGTGTACGTCTGCACAATGACCTCCCCTTCCAGCTCCCCCCGCCCCGCCCGGCCCGCCCCCTGCGTGAGAAGCTGAAAAGTCCGCTCCCCGGCCCGGAAATCTGGAATGTGCAAACCGACGTCCGCATTGAGAATTCCCACCAGAGTAACATTAGGGAAATGCAATCCCTTCGCGATCATCTGCGTCCCGATCAGCAAATCAATCTTCTTTGCCTTGAACGCTGCAAGAGTATCGCGGAGCTGATTCTTCTTTCGCATCGCATCGGTATCGACACGCGTGATCCGGGCCGTCTCGAACACCTTTCGAAGCACCTCTTCGACACGCTCCGTCCCATACCCCGCATTAACGATAGATCGACCGTCGCATTCCGGACAACGACGCGGAGGAAGCTGGGAAAAGCCGCAGATGTGACATATCAGACGGTCCTCTTTGCGGTGCAATGTCATCGTGGTGCTGCAATGGCGGCAGTTCGCCACATAGCCGCACTCGGGGCAGAGTATGTTTTTCGCGAATCCGCGGCGATTGAGAAAGAGAATTGTCTGCTCGCCGTCTTCGAGACGTTGCTCGATCGCCTCGCGCAACTTCAGTGACAAGATCGCGGGACCGGATTGCTGTCGGCGCGCTTCCTGACGCATATCAATGATGCGAATGAGCGGAAGCTTTCGATCATCAATTCGCTGGCGCATCGTTACGAGATCGTATTTTCCCGCTTCGGCATTTTGCCAGGATTCCAGAGACGGGGTCGCACTCCCCAGAAGAACCGGACACTTTTCAAGGTGTGCGCGGACTACTGCAATATCTCTCGCCTGGTAGCGCGGGACAATGTCCTGCTTGTAGGAGTTTTCGTGCTCCTCATCCACCACGATCAGCCCCAGGTTCGCGACCGGGGAAAAAATCGCACTGCGCGCGCCAATGACGATGCGCGCTTTCTGGTCGAGCACCTTCCGCCATTCATCGTGTCGTTCTCCTTCGCTGAGATTGCTGTGCAGAATAGCCACCTCGTCCTGGATTTTTGCAAAGCGCTGCTTGAAGCGATCCGCAGTCTGAGGAGTCAGAGCAATTTCGGGAACCAGGACAATCGCCCCTTTGCCGTCCTCGATCGTCTTTTCAATCGCTTGCAGATAGACTTCTGTTTTCCCGCTTCCGGTGACGCCGTACAGAAGAATTGGCTTCACCTTCCCCCCCTTGCTGATTCTCTCCCCGGACGCAAGCACCTCTTTCAGACACTCGGCCTGCTCGGCATTCAATTTCAGGGCCGCTGATTCGACGTATTGCATCCCCGCGAGCGGATCGCGAGTCACAATCCTTTCCGCCAATCGGATCAACCCTTTCTCCTCCAACGATTTGATAGAGGAACGGGAAAATCCCAACTCTCCCGTCATTCGCCCCAGAGGGACACTTTCCACGTCTCTTAGTTGTCGCAACACATCCCCCTGCTTCGCAAGGCGACCGGAGAACTGTTCAAAGTCGATCTCTTCTTTCGAGACACAAAGCTCAACATGCTTCTCCGTTTTTCGCTTTTCCTCTTCACCCCGTGAAGGCTTTGGGAGCATCGTTCGGAACACCGCTTCGACCGAGGCCAGATAAAAGCCGGCAATCCAGTGAGCCAATTCGATGAGACCGGGAGTCAGAAAGGCATCCTCCGAAACGGTTCCTGCAATCGGCTTGAGCGCATATTTCAACGAAGCAGGATCAATGGTCTCCACCGAGGTCACAGTCCCGATTGAACTCCGGTTCCGCAAAGGCACCCGGACTCTTTGCCCTGGCGACACCGATACCCCCTCCGGCACGGAGTAGGTGAACGTCAGGTCATTCGTTGCTCCATCAATGAGAACTTTCACGACTCGAATCATTCCCCCCACCTTTGCCTCGTCTTTCGCGCCGGAAAAGCAATGATTCACCCACACGCCACTATTTCCTCAGACATCCCGCACGCCCCTGAATCTTCCGCGTGTACAAAAAGAAATCGCCCCCCGCGAACGGAGGGCGATTTACACCAAGGTTTGAAAAAAATATTTTCTACCTTAGACGATTTCCTTAGAAGGAAACGCTGAGGCTGACACCACCGTGGAGGATGTCAGACTGAGGTCCGAGACCAGCACCGATTCCGTTGGTCACGTAACCTGCAGGAGATCCGTTGTAACCGATGTAAGGAGTCAGTGTAGTGCGGCAATTGAGCTCGATCGGGAGAGAAGCACTAACGTAGTAGTGGTTCCATCCGCTTGCTCCGTTGTTCTTGAAGAAGTAGTTGTCGGAGTATCCGATTCCTGCACCTACAACGAGGCTTACGTTGTCAGAGATACCGAAAGTCTTTTCGATACCTGCCTGGTGGTACCAACCGAAGCTGAGAGCGTAGTTAGTCTCAAGTGCGAGGTCAACAAAACCGAGTGAACGGCTTACGTCGAGACCGATCTCACCGTAACTACCTGCACCCAGCTCAGGGAAGAAGTAGTGTGTGTATCCGAGGCTTGCGTCGAAACCTGCGAAGGAACCGAGTTCTACAGAAGCGTAGAGGTCAAGCTCGTCAACACCAACAGGATTGATACCGTTGAGATACCAAACACCGATGTTCACGGGGATGATGAGGTTGTCGAACGTGTAGTTCACGTCAGTCCAGACACTGTCACGTGCGAAGCGAACACCGTAGAAGATGTAGTCAGACATGTAGCCTGCGCTGATTTCGCCGCCGAGGTCAAGGCACTCTTCGATTGGAGCTTTGGCCGGAACCGGCGCTTTGCCCCAATCACCTGCATTCGCGCTGATGGCGAATACTCCGATAATTGCAACTAGGATTGCTTTTTTCATAATTTGATTAACTCCCTTGGTTTGAGATGTGGTCGTTTGATTAACCTGTTTTCGTGGATGTAGAATCCGAACTGCCACCCGTATTGTGCGAAACTGATTTTTTCAAGCCAGATACGCCAAGCGGCAATTCAGGGTGACCATGTATGCGAAGAAATGATCATGCAACAGAAAAAATTGCATTTTTTTCTAATAAGTTCGTCTAGGTAGCGTTTTAGGTAGTGCCCTTCAGCCCGAGCGATTCAGACAACCTCCTGAGCGTCAATTAGTTGCATCTTGCCTCCCGCTACCTTTCTCCAGGCAATCGCGAGGTGGCAACCCGCTGAGATCTTTTTGGAATCTCTTGTCGCAGTGAATTCCTCACCCTCTTCGTTTCGCAGGGTTGAATCTTGGGTAAAGGAGTGTTGAGCATTTATGAGACAAATCTGCCTTTTCACTCTTCCCACGCTCTTGATGCGGGAAATTACTTCCTGGCCCAGATAGCATCCTTTTTGGAAATCTACCGCCCAATCGTCGATCCGCAATTCGGCGGGAAACTCGGATCCTGTGATCTCTTTCCCCGCTAACGGTAGAGCGCTTCGCAGGCCGAGCACATTCCATTCATCCCGTTTGATTTCGTTTTCCGGTTTGAACGGCACATCTGTAGTTTCCAGCCAGACATCATAACCGGTAACTGCGATACGCCCGGCAGCGGCACCGTCTAACGGTTCCCGGAAGTGATGGACAAGGGTAAGATTCCCGGTTTCATCGGTCAATTCGCAGTCATCCGCGATGAGGTAGCGGTCGAGGCGCT
>JAKSBG010000233.1 GCA_022361255.1 Verrucomicrobiales bacterium | reverse complement strand
GAAGTCCAGTGTGCCCGTGTGGAATGGTCTGAACCTGATCCAATTACCGGACGTCGCTTAATGAAAGAGATTGCCGGTAGCGATTTTACCATCCGAACCGATCTGGTTCTTTTGGCCATGGGATTCATCAGCCCGGTGAAACAAGGATTATTGGAAGATCTGGGTGTTGAACTGGATAAATTTGGCAATGTGAAGGTCGAAGATTTTCAAACCTCCCAAGAAAATATCTACGCTGCTGGAGATATGGTTACCGGTCAGTCTCTGGTCGTAAATGCCATCTACAGCGGTCGCCAAATGGCCAAAGCCCTGGATAAAAAAATCAAAGGCTTCACTTACCTGAAGTAATCTCATCATTTTTTAAGCCACCGAGCCAATTTCAAGCGCTTCGGTGGTTTTCCCGTTCGACTTTCTGAGAAATTTACTCACCGTTTTCCTTTTTTCGCGATTTTAAGTTTTTTACACTTTTCTATTTTGGGTCTCATTTCATCTGTGTTTTTGAAATTTTATATGTGTGCCAAAGCTTTATTGGTTCCAACAAATTTGTTGGCAACTATTCTGTTGGGACGACAGATTTGTGGGATCACAATTCTTCATTTGGTGGATGTCGTTTAAATTACATTGTTGGAGTCATTGATTGAACAGCTCCCAATCCTTAATTAGCGCGTTATAGGGACCTGCGAATCGGTAGATTTTTGAGAACTGTAGTTGTCTGAAATTACCAATGGAATGGATCTGCAATTGCAGTGTTTGTAATGAATTACCGGTTCGGGGATTCAATTGATGTCTGGTCTTCATTTGAAGTTTAATGAAGTCAAGAGATCCAAACAAAACAATCTAAAAGGGGAGGAGATATGAAAACTCGGAAATGCATGGTTTATCTCATTGTTCTGTTATTGATGCAGGGTTGTATGTGGATCGACGATGACGATGATTCTGATGACGCCACCATCAGTCTGGAAGTTGTCAGTGACGAGTCCGCAGCAGGAAATCGGTATGATTACGGTGATCCTGAAGGACCAAATGCCATACAGGTTGGACAAGCCAGTGAATCGCAATTGACTTCACTTGAATACTACATCAGTTCCATTCAAACATGTAATAGCCTGACTTTAGACGGAACTTCCTATAGCAATGCATCAGGTTGCTTGACACTCTATTCAGGGAATACTTCCAATGACTACGATACTTATCTGGCGGATGAAGCTCGTTCGGACACCAGCAATTATGTGGATTTGATGGATAGTACATCTTTAACCAATCTGCAGAATTCTCAAGATCTGAATAGTGATCATGTGCGTAGTTATAATTGGGGAGTGATCAATTGGTATCGCCCGTTGAAAGTGACAGCTTCGGTACCATTAATCGGCACTTCAACCACTCTCTATACGAAGGACGGCACAGTCACATCATCTGGTGGATCCGGATTGAATACCACCTATGAAAATCAGGTGACGAATATGGATACCGGATCGGCGGAGGAGGCAATCGTTGTGATGAGTAATGGTGGAACCTGGTTTCGCTTTCAAAATCCGTTCACGATTACCGAAGATGATATTTCCAACAACGAAACCTTTAAGATGAAACTGGTGTTCAATCCGCGCAATATTATCAAAGGTTATGAAAGCTCCACCCGGACTGGTGGAGTGATCAAAGATACGGGGTCGGGTTATGTGATTAACGTACCTATGTTGGATCTCAGCCCTATTGCACATAAATCCAGTGACTCGGTTATTCGCGAAACGTACGAGCTTCACTATCCCAATGCTTCTTCCCCTGTATTTGATGTACGACTGGAACTCTACTACCTCAACAGTGACAGCAGTAAAACCATCTATGGTGTTGATGTGAAATATATCTACACTTCATCATCCAGTGAAGATCTGGGTGATTATCAGAAAATTGCTTATGTCGTAGAGTCGGGAGGCGTGTTGACGTTTCAGGATTATCTCGAAAATACAGCGATAGGCAGTTTTACCCGAGGGAGCAGTGTGGGAGATACCGGAACGGCTGTTTTGGGATGTGATACCACTGATATCGGCAGTTATTGTACATCCGGCACAATATCAGTGGAAACAGAGCTGGTTGCCATTGAAACGGTTGAATAATTACTGAGTTAACGACACTTGATCGAGTGAATACTGAATTCAAATTGACGAATATAGGTGGTGTTCATTATTTGTAGAGTCACTATTGGGTGCTGAAAAACGATTCGGTTTTTCAGGTAAAAGGAAAGATGGTGGGAATCCATCGCATACCAGTCGTTGCTGTATTCGAGGACGAAAACTGCAAAATAACCACTGAATAAATTTCGGGAAGGCGCAGTGAGTAGGATGATCCGTAAGCCAGAAAGCCTGCCTGTCAAATAGGGATAACTTACTGGGTGTTTGTCCATGTTTTTCATCTGAAGCAGTATTTGTGGCAGAGAAAGGGATGGGTCTATTCATCGGAAATTTATCTTTCCGCTTACGTTTTCAATTCAAAAT
>JAKSBG010000372.1 GCA_022361255.1 Verrucomicrobiales bacterium | reverse complement strand
TCCGCGACGGGAGGAGGAGCCGCGGACAGAATAGCATCCGAATCGCGAAACGGTCGCGGCGATGATTTCCCCATCCTTGCTCGCGCTGGAGAGAACTGCTCCGCTCCGCGTTTTCAGGAACTTCCGATACATCACAGGGACGACGAAAATCCGGTTGTGCCAGAACGCCCAGATCATGGGATGATCGGGTGGATCGCCCGAGAGGTTCCCGGGGTCTTCGATTTTCCAGCGATAGGTGAAGGAGAAGAGCCGGATGAGAGTCGCGGCAGCCCAGCCAATGCGACGGGACTTTGCAGAAATCGGAATCGCCCGGTCGGGCGGTGGTGCGGGAGTGGGCATGGCGTTCCTACAACATCCCCGCCTCTTTCAGCACTGTCGTGAGCTTGATCTGACGATCGAGCTTTTCGCGGTAGAGTTCCGCATTCCCAACATTGGGCTCGCAGCGGGTGTCCTCATCGAGCGAAACGAGTCGATTGCACAGTTCTTCGTAGCTCCCCTGCCCGTCAGCGTGAGCGGCCTGGATGGCACCCCCGAGGCTGGCTCCTTCCGCGGTGGCGAGACCGACTACCGGGACGCCGAAGACGTCGGCTGACATCTGACGCCAGACGGCGCTTTTGCTTCCGCCACCGGTGAGACGAATTTCGCCGGGCGTAAGCCCGAGGGCGTCAAAGCGGCGAAGACCGTAGGCGAGACCGAGGGTGGCGCCCTCCATCGCAGCGCGGGCGAGATGGGCCGGGCTGGCACTGTTCCCGCCGAGTCCGTGGATGACGCCGGTGCCGTCGGGAAGGTTCGGCGTTCTTTCTCCATTTACATACGGGAGAAAAGAAACATTGTCCGCTCCGGCCGGAACCGAGGCGACCTGGCGCTCCAGCTCGGTGAGATCCCATCCGAACCAGCTGCGAACCTGCTCGGTGACGACGGTGACATTCATGGTGCAGGCGAGCGGAAGCCAGCGGTCCGTGCTGTCACAAAAGGCGGCGATTTCCCCGTTGGGATCGACAATCGGCTTTTCGGCGCAGCCGTAGAGCGTCCCCGAGGTCCCGAAGCTCGCAGTGATGGTGCCGTCGGCGATATTGCCCGTTCCGATTGCACCCATCATGTTGTCTCCTCCACCGGAGCTCACGATGACGTCGGAGGATACGCCCCACTTTTCCGCAAGAGCCGGAAGCAGCGTCCCGTGAACCGCGTTCGAGGAACCAAGTTCCGGAAGCATTTCGCGAACCCGCGGATCGACGAAATCGATAAGGTCAAGATCCCACTCGCGGGTGCGAACATTGAGAATGCCCATTCCCGAGGCATCGCCGTATTCCATGCGTTTCGTCCCGGAAAGGCGGAAATTGATGTAATCGTGCGGAAGCAGGATTGTCTTTGTTTTCTCGAAATTCTCCGGCTCGTTTTGCTTCAGCCAGAGCAACTTGGGGATGGTGTAGCCGGGCAGCATCGCGTTCCCCGCTTTCTCGATCAGTCCGGAAATACCGCCGAATCGGGCCTCATACTGACTGCATTGTTCGGTGGTGGACGTATCGCACCAGAGTTTGGCGGGACGGACGACTTGATCGTTGGCATCGAGAACGACAAGTCCGTGCTGCTGCCCACTGACACCGATTCCACGAAGGGCAGACTTTCTACCGCCGAGTTGGGAAAGGCAGTCTTCGATCGTTGCTTCGACGGCATGGATCCAGTCGGAGGGATTCTGTTCGAGGTGCCCTGCAGGAAGTCCGTCAATCAAGTCATAGGACTGACTCGCCTGAGCGACGATCTCGCCCGTTTCGAGGTCCAGCACGATAGATTTTGTGCTTTGTGTGCCACTGTCGATTCCAAGATAGAGCATGTCATATCGCTAGCGGCGATCAGAAGCCGGATCAAGCGGGAACGGGTCGTTTCGGCCGGAATCCAGCAAAATTCACCACTGCGTGATTTTTATAAAAATTATTGCTTTTATGGTTAAATTGCTTAAATTTAAGGTGATTCTCCAGATTTCTCGGTTTGGAAAATCAAAGAAACACAAAAAAGGCCGGGTCGAAACCGGTCCCTCAAACAACCATACCGATGAAATCCGCACTCCTCTGTATCCTGTCTGCCATTTTGATCTGTGGACACCCGGGAAAATCCTACGCCCAGGACGAATCCCCGACCATTCCCGTTGGCAGTCTGTCAGCTTTCCCTACGATCGTTCAAACGGGCACGAAGCCTCAATTGACCTGGGAAATCACTCATCCGGAGCCCGTTCCCGTCATTATCGACCCGCCGGGCACTGTTACACCGACTCGTGATCTTTACATGGAAGTGCGAATTCTTGGCGCGGGTGTAACTGCCTATAACAGTTACTACAACAGCCTCACATTCGTCCCGACTGAATGCCGGCTCAGCTATAACGGAAGTGACTACAGCCGAATTTTTTATGGCTCTAATGACGATGTAAATCCTAATGAGGTCATCCACACGCAGTTGGTGGAGGAAGATCATGCGATCAATTTCGGCGCCCGCTATTACTACAATAACAGCTGGGGCCCTTGGTTCAGTTCGACCAGTAACCACTACAACGTCGTTGCCCTTAAAAACGGCGACACCCCGCCTACCACGACTCCGATGCACCAGGCACCTACTATCGAGTCGTTCATTCGTCCGTATCTCGGGGATGATGGCCGTCTCGTCCTCGGACCCCGCGATATCATCTATCTCTTCGAACTTACGCATACGGACCGAAATGACGGAGGATGGGACCTTCAGGATCTCGCCGTCCTGCTGACTTTTTATGACGAAGTCTCAGACGACGATGACGATGACGACGATGACTCCGGAAACGCCAACAACGGGAACGGGAACAACAACGGTGGCGGAAGGGGGCGCCGCCGCCGCTGATCGGCCTCCTTTAGTCGTTCAAAAATTTAGAACATGAAACGCCTCCCTCTATTTTCCTTTGGCCTGGTCTCGCTTTTTCTATTGAATCCTGTGGCAGCTGATCCCAGAGCGAAAGCTCCCATGCGTGATGCAGCGAGTCATGATGAACTCAGCAGGAAGCTTCGCATGGCACAGCAAAAGGATCCTATTCGCGAAATAGGTCCCGCCAGGGGAAAAATCGATGAAGATCCTTCCCTGCAAAATACGAAACGGGATCTGATCTCCAGCTCTACGATTATCTCGTTCAACGGGCTGCTCACTCTCGTGCCGAAACGCTCCGTACTGGTTATCCCTGAGAAGCTTTCGTCCAGAATCGGCGAAAAGGAAAACGTGAAAGTCGTAAACTTTCGAGATTTTATGGTGAGAAACCGGGGATGGATTCGGACGATGGAGGTCACGCGTCCCCAGGCTCTTGGACATGTCCCGTTTGAAGAGGAAACCATCAAAGCCATCGAGGACAGCACATCGTTGGTGATAGCCACCTACAAAGGCGGCCCTATTTCCGTTCTTCCTGCCAAGGACCCTGAAGAGGTTCCCTCGAAAGCTGATATGAAACCCGTAATTTTTCGAAAATGAGCCGACTCTTTCTCCTCCTTGCCGCTGTTTCCCTCCTTGCCGGAATTTCTTCCGCTCAGGAGGTCTACACCAATTTCATACGGCAAATCCAGCTCCCCGACGAATTGGAATGGGATGTCGATGTGGAAACGGAAGGTTCGCAACAATCTGAGCTGCCTATCAATCCGAACGGGGCGCGGTTTGAATTGTGGACTGTGAAATCGGATCCGCTGACAAGCTACCTGCTCGATACAACCTATGTGAACTCCTATATCCCTGTTTCAGAAGTCACCATCTCGACGGAGGATCCATATGAGGTAATTCCCCGAACTCGTGCGGACCGCCCCTTCTCGGTCAACATAGTGGTCGACGGACTCAGCTCAGACCCGGAGGCTCCGGACGCCGCGAAATCGGTGAAACTTCTTCGCCACGTTCAATCCTACGGATCCACCGGAGACGGATCCAATATTAACCGAAGCCAGGCAACTCTTCTCACGCAGGGGTCACTTGATTCGAACGGCACGCATACGCTGAGCTATGCTGTTACGTCGATACCCGGAGGAGACCGGACGAAGGTACGGGGAGAAGAACGATTCTCTGTCTTCTCGCTCGAAGACTACGAGGCCCCCGAATCCCAACTTGATTCACTCTTTGTTCAGATCTGGCCCATGGCTGAGAGTGTTTTCGACGGACTTTCCGGAGGAGATATTATCAAAGGGCGCGCTCCTGATTTCTCGATTTCTCTAATCGATCTCTATCCCGATTCCTGGACCTACGCACAGGTATACAAGGGAGTTCCCCAGCTTGGCGTCAACGGAACGATCGTCCCCGGTTCGACTCTCTTGGTTGATGGAACCATACCAAGAACGGAGGAACTCGACGTCACTGACTGGGACAGTGTGATTCGGGAGGATGGCGACTACACCATGGAAATCATCACGGTAACCCCGTTCGGGAGCGACCGGCTTGCCTACATCTCTTTTACCGTCGAGCGCACGATCCGTTTCAACGGCAACGTCACATCGGTAGAGTAAAACCGATTCCCCTCCCCGCCTCATGCGCTTCTCCTCCTCCAACTTCCGCAAGCAGCGTGGCTCCGCCCTCATCGAGGTCGCCGTCAGCTATTCGGTTTTGGTGATCGTGGCACTGATCACGTTGAAGGCATCTATCAACACGGCAGCGAGTCAGGCATGGACCGTCAAACAGGCAATGAGCGATGCCTACTTGACCCGCGAAACCGCGCTGGCAAACCGGGTTCCTTTCGACGAGATCAATACCGGTTCCTCCCTGTGGGCAATGAAACCTGCTGTCACGACTTCGACTGTGGAACTTGGCAAACTGCCTGGCGGGAAAGTTGTTTCCGCTACGCTCCACCGGACGCGAATTCCCGCACCCAACAATTTGGCTTCCGCCGGCGGCTCCGGAAACGGTGCGACCAATCCCGGCAAAACAGAGGGTTGGAAACTCCAGTCCATTCTCGCCTACAACATCGGTGACAAGGAATATGTGAAAACCCGGACCACCCTGCGCACCCGCTGATGAGAACCCGGAATCACAGTTCAAAAGCTCGTGGTTTCACCATGGTCGAGATGGCGCTCGCCGTTGCTTTGACCCTGGGTATCGCATCTGCCCTGATCGGACTGATTCAGCAGCAGATCACTTTCACGACGACTCTGAATAATTTCCGCTTTCTGAGGGATGAAGCTCCGCAAGTGAACACTCTGCTCACCAACATCGTAAACCGGGCGGATAACTACAGAATCTACCCCGACATTGCCCGCGCGAAAAATTTCACCGGCGCAATCCGTAGCGGGGGAAAGTCCATCCGGATGAGATTCCGGAACCCTGATGGAAGCTCCGACCACGCCATCGTTGCGTTTGAAGATCGGAGCGGTGAGCGGCAACTCAATTACTACTTTCGCGCTCACGATGATGACAGCTGGCCGGAAAACCCGAGCTGGACGATTTCCACAGCCCCGGAACTTGTCACCTTCAGCAACACTACAGGAGTTCTTCTCGTCTCTTTGACCGGGAAGAACGGGGATCAAATTTCTTACGCAGGCACGACAGACTGATGAACCTCCCTCCACTGTTCCACAAATTCCGTCATTCCCGGGGATACGCTACTCTCGCCGGCGTCGCAGCGGTGTCTCTTGCCTTGATCTCAATGCTGACCTTTTCGCTGATCGCGAATATGCACAGCTTCGATACTCAGGCAAAAGCGCAGATGAAGCAGGACTACTCCCAGAAAGAGGACGCGATTCTGACTGCCCTTCTCCACATCGTTCCCAACAAAGCAATCGGGGCGATGAAACGGCACTCCGCCCTTTCCCCCGAAACTTATACCTGGGAAACGATCTTCGAAGAAGCTCTCACTGTCGCAAATGCCGAACAGTCAGCTGATTCGACCCTGCTTACTTCGCTCGACCTATCTGACGCAATCATTGCGAACACGGGAGATACGACTTTCGAAACCGTAGACGAACTGGTTCTTTCCCCCTCGCCCCCTTACAATGGTGAACGGAAACTGGTGAACGGCGGAAACTGGTATGAATACCGCATGTTGTTCCAGTCAAATCTATACCCTTTCATCCCGGCTCCGGTTATGCTGAGCTACAACGACTATCAACTTGACCAGGAGTATCCGATCGTCTCCAACGAGAAGAGATATGTCTACAACTACCAGGCCTACGATCAGATTTATCACAAAGGGCTGAAGGTTTCATCTGATGCGTATCCCCTCTACAATCAGTTGGAATATCCCGACGTCCGGTTTGGATATCGCCGCCCGGGTGAAAAATTCGTAGCGAAGCGCAACTGGTGGACATTCTCTCTGACCTTCGGGAAGAAGGACCAGGAGAAGACCGGACTCCCTCCCGTCAAAAAAACCTACGTTTTGTCCCTCTACGAGATTCCCTCACAAGTTCCACTGTCTGCGACCGCCTTGATGAAAGTCGGAAAGTTCGAAGACGGGACGGATTGGGAGAACGTCACACTGGACGGGAGCATCTACGCTGACAAGGTCGAGACCGAAGGAATCGTCGCAATGAACAAAGGTTCCATTGCCGCACGAAAATCCCTCCAACTGAGTTCAAGTACGAGCATCAACGGGAAAATTCTGGATGAAGATTTCGACGAAGTGGGAAAACGCGAGGCGCGCGCTTTGCAGTCGGATTCCGATTTTTACGAAGCATCGCTCGCCGGGAATGTCGGCAAAGTCGCATTCATACCGCTAAATCCGGGCGAAAATTTCCTTACTCCCGGCGGGGATGGTGACAGAAGCGAACGAATTTCACCCACAGGCTGGAACTACTACACCCGCGGAGCAACCCGTTGTGCCATGCGTGTCGAGGTGAGTGAGATGGTCTCAGATGAGGTGCAGATCCCGGTGGAAATCAAGTTCCGGTACATCGATACGGATGGGAACAACCAGACAAAGAAGTATCGACGCGGAGTTTCCTGGCCAACGGAACTGCAACCGGGTGGAGACTCCTTTCCATTCCAGACCACCGTATTGGAGAACATGAGAAACGCGCTCGTACTGCGTATGGATCGTTTTCCGGACTTTCTTGCTTCCATCGATGACGCTGCCGGAGTCGACGTCAATCATTCCGTACTCGTTCGTCCCCAGCATTGGAAAGAGACTGTCTCTCTTCCCAACATCCCCTCACTCGATACGGATCTTTGCGTCACTCTCCGCGGGGGCAAAGACATGACAAGCTATCAGAAGGGATTTTCGGTAGTGACGAATATGCGACTCTACATTGGGGAAACGATCAACAGCGTTCCAGCACCTGTCCCCGCGAACTCAGGACTCCCTTCGGATGCGGAATATTACCCGCCCATCTCCCTCTTTGCCCCTGAAAAGCGATTTGGTGAATCTACTATTATCGAAAATCCCATTGCTCTTCGTGGACAACTCAATTCCTTGAAAAATGGCAACAGTGACACGTTCAACCCACTTGAGTTGAAAACTGCGAATGACAGCAGAATCGCTTCCGACCTTCTTGATGCAGACCTTGTCTCGATCGAAAGCCCTGCCGAGCTGCCTCCTGTTTTCATGATGAACTGGATGCTAACAATTGAAGAGATTCACCGCTGATTCGGGAATTATGTGAAAAGTTAAGAATTTTAAAATAATTTGCTGGACTTATTATAATAATTATATTAATTGTTACTAATTCCTAATTATTTTGAAATTCAAATGAGCTCCGAACATCACACACCATCTGTTTCCCTTCCGGAAGGTCTCACAATCGGATATCCGCGAAAGCGACTGGCAATGTCTTCAAGCGAGGTGAAGCTCGCGAAAACGGAGAATGAAATTCGCCTTTCCCCGGGTCGCCATCTTCTGTTGGCCAGAAACGGAAGAGGAAAGACAACGCTGTTGAAAACCATCGCAGGGATCCTGTCACCTCTCGATGGCTCCGTGGAACTGGAAGGTTCCGTTCAATACCTTGACGAGGACCTCCGTTTCGACAGTGAATTGAAGCCGAAGCAGATCTTCGCCGCGCTTTTCCGCAACGGAAACCGCACTTTTGCGATGGAGATGGCACAACGCATCGAACTGGACGTGGAGAAGCCCTACGGAAAGCTTTCGAAGGGAAACCGTCAGAAGGTCGGCCTCATCGTAGCGGAAACACACGCCCGTTCCGGAGGTCCCCAGATTCTACTGCTGGATGAACCGTTTTCCGGACTCGATTTCGCAGCCCGTGATTCTGTAGACGACATCTGGATGGAGAAAGAACAGGAGATCATACGCCTGGTCTGCGTCCATCCGGATGAGCCGACTCTCAAAGCTGACAGCGCGCTACTCATCAGAGACGGGAAGCTCGAACAAGTCGAAGTCGATGGTTCACTCGATTGGATGGAAACCAAGGAAGCCCTTAACTAACTCACACGCCCCCCTACCCTCATGCAACTCTACAAG
>JAKSBG010000436.1 GCA_022361255.1 Verrucomicrobiales bacterium | reverse complement strand
GGCGGTCCCTGGAAGGACATTGAAGTGGTTCCGGTATCCTCTCATAGCGGCGCGGGTATCGACGAACTACGCGCGAAAGTGTCGGAGATTTTGACAGAATCCGGGCCCGTCCGGGACAGTGGAAAACCACGGTTGCCCGTTGACCGGGCATTCTCCCTGAAAGGAGTTGGCACCGTTGTGACCGGGACTTTGACGGAAGGGGAAATTCAGGTCGGCGACGACTTTGACGTCATGCCGCAGGGAGGATCGGCTCATGTCAGGACGGCCCAGTCCCACGGAGCAGATGCGAAGTCCGTTCCCCCGGGCACCAGAACTGCGTTGAATCTAACCGGGGTGAATCTGCGGGAGAACCGGGGGGCTTCCAAAGATACAATTGCCCGCGGGGATGTGCTCGTGAAGAAAGGGCTGGGCGGAGCGGTTGCGGCAATTGATGTTCTTGTTTCCAAATCAGATCGGGAAATCCGCGGAATGCGTCAGTCGAGGCGGGCGCTGCGAACCGGTCGTGAGGTGATGTTTCACCACGGAAGTATGGGCGTGCCGGCGCGGATTCATTTTCGTGGTCAACGTTCTCTTTCTCCGGGGGAATCGGTGCTGGCCGAACTCCGCTTTCGCGAGCCGGTATATGTTTTTGTCGGAGACGGGTTTGTTTTGCGGGATGCTTCGCTCGGTCTTACGCTCGCGGGTGGCGTGGTTCTCGATGAGGATGCGAACCGGCGCGCTTTCCGCAAGCCTTTTCAGGGGGAGTTTCTTGAAGCGCGGGGGGCAGCCCCTTACGATTTGGCGGTCCTCGTGGAGTCGCAAATCCGGAGGGACAAGGTGGTCTTTCTTCCCGGGCTTCTGGCAAAGTCTGCTTTCAGCGAGGCTGAAATCCAGGAGGAGGTCGCGCGGTTCGTCGGGGAGGGGCTCTGCTCGCAAAACGGGGAGTGGGTTTTTCGCTCTGAGTGGTGGAAGGAGATATCCGACACGGCATCGGATGTGATTCTCAGAACACACAAAGAACATCCGGATCAGTTGGGTTTTCCTCTTCGCGATCTCCGGAACCTGATGGAACCGAAACTGCCTGCTCCGAAGTTTTTTGATATGGTGTTGGAGGGAATGCTTGCAGGCGAGTTTGCCAAAGCCGGACCGAACATTCGGCACCGCGACCATATCCCGACATTGCCGCCACAACTGGAGCGTGCCGGACAGCTTGTTCGCAAGCGCCTCGCTTCCGATCTCATTTCCCCTCCAAACAAAGGGGAAACGGCGACAAACGCGGACGAGGAAAAAGCCCTTCGTTTTCTCGAGCACACCGGCGAGGTAATTGTGCTGGATCCCAAAACGGTGATTTCCCGGGCGGGGTTTGACCGCCTTCAGGAGGAAATCGTCTCTTTTCTGAAGGAGAAGGAACGGGCCACCGCGAGTGAGCTGCGTCAGGAGACCGGAACAGTTCGTCGTATTCTGATGCCCCTGTTGGAAATGCTGGATGAAGAGGGTGTCACGGTTCGGGAAGGGGATGAACGGCGATTAAAATCCTGACCGGGCGTGGATCCGCTCTTGAAAGGAGGCTTCAGAATCCCCATCGTTCTGCATGCGCATATGTATCACAACGATTGTTTTCGCCTTTACATCCCTCTTGATTGCAGATGAGGCGAAACCGGAGAAGCTTTTTAACGGAAAAGATTTGTCGGGATGGAAGAATCCGTATGAGTGGGGAAAGGCAGAAATCGTGGACGGAGAGATTCACCTCACGGCGGACAAGAAGTTTTTCCTTGTGACAGAGGAAGCATTTTCCGATTTCATCTTCGAAGGGGAAGTGCACCTGCCGGATGGAAAAGCCAATTCCGGCTTTATGTTTCGGTGCCATGTGGAACCGAACAAAGTATTCGGGTATCAGGCGGAAGTGGATGGGTCCGACAGGCGTTGGTCAGGCGGCCTGTATGACGAAGGGCGCCGCGGATGGCTCTGGCCGAGCAAGGCTGGAAAAAGCAAAGAGGAAAATGTGCTGGCGCACCAGGAAAAGTCGCAGGGCCACTTTAAAAAGCCCGAAGTTGCCGGTGCGTTGAAACGAAACGGTTGGAATCACTACAAGATTACCTGCAAAGGAAGTTCCATTAAAATTGAAGTGAACGGTGTCGTGACAACCGAGTATTCCGACGACATGGATGCAAAAGGGCATCTCGCGATTCAGCATCATGGCGAAAAGGGCCAGACCTACCGGTTTCGCAATCTGACGATTCAGGAACTGTCGAAGGAATAGAGAGAGGAGCTACTCCTCCCACTCAAAGCTGATTGATCCAAGAGCAAATTGCCGCTCTTCGATGAGGATCGTCTTTCTCGTCACCTTCTGATTTTTTCGACCCCAGTTCGTGTAGAATATAACGTGAGCAGTAACGGGCTTGACGTTGTTTTCCCAGCTCAATCCCTTGATGTGATAGTTGCCCGGCCAGGCCCGGCGGATCAGGAATTCGTCCACTCGCTTCCCGTGTGTGCGAACCACTCCGGAGTCGGAAACCTGTTTCGCCTCTTCCGGTTCTTCCAACTGGGGCTGCAGATTGTCCCCGGAAGTGACCAGAACAATTCGCAAATCTGCCGGAAGAGAATCCCGGGTGTATCCGTCCAGTGTTGCGTTGGTGCCCGAGCGGAACCAGTCGACAAGAGACACGGTGGAAAGTTGCCTGTTTTCTGTTTCGGATGTCTGTGAAAGCTTGATAGATGTTTCGAACGAATTCGCGGGGGCGCCGAGCCTCCCGAGGTCGTGATGCAGCAAAGCGGTGGTTGCTTCATCAGGCGATTTGGTGATCAGCGCAGTCAGAAATTTGAGGGCTTCGTCTCGGTGGCCCATTTCAAAAAGCCAGTAAGCGTAACTTCGGGAGGCCTCGACCGGGTTGTCTTGCAATTCGAGAAGATTGGTGAGGCATTGGTGTGCAAGATCTGGTTCCTCGCTTTCAAAGAGAAGCCTGGTAACTTCAAGAATGGTGACCAGGGAAACAGAATCGGAAAACCGGTCAGCGAGCAGGGCGCGATAGGTTTCTGCCGCCTTCCGATCCTCCGCGAAAGCATCGATAGCGGATTGATCCAGCCCCCTCGAGGTTTGCAGCGCGAGTGATACCTTCGCCTTGAGATCGATCGTTTCCTGAGAGGAATTTCCCGGAGCGGATGCAGAAGGGCGACTGAAGACCGGCGTTTCCTTCGGGGATGCTTTTTTGCTTCCCGTGTTTTCAAAGACAGCGGGAAGGCCACTTCCACCGGAGGCAGGAGCAGCCATGAAAGGATCTGCTGCAAAAGGATGTCCCGACAGAAATGTCGGTGGCGGAAGTGCCTCAACAACGATCATGTCTCCCCATTCCAGCATTACGGGTTCGTGGTTGGGATGCTCGAGATTGTATCCGGTTCGCGCAGCGTTCCTATACAGATATACGCGCTGTGGCGAGCCGTAGTGATTCGGTCCTCCGGCCTCTTGAAGGGCTTTCCGAAGTGAGAAGGGGGGCTCTCCGGAAACAATGCGCCTGATCCGGACAAAGCCACGCACGGATGCGTGAATCGTACCGTCTAGAGGTTGTATTGCGGGGCGCTTTCGTATCAATTCCAGATTGCCGACGTGATCGTCGAGCCGGGTTTTCCAGCCCGCCACCTTGCGGCCGTTGATGCGACTCTGCTTTTCGCCGAGAAGATCTTCCGCTTTCCGGAGCCATTCTTCGTAAGGAGCGATTTCCTCTTCATTGCGAAGATCGTTTGAAAAGACTGCTTTCGAAGCATTGATCCAGATCGAAACGGTTCGTGCTTCTGTTTTCAGTTCCGTATCAATCCACGGGAAATCGGAATGAAACCGTGTTCGTTTCCGCTCCCAACCCTGTTTGGTTCGGGACAGAACCCTGTCGGACCGGGTAGCCAACTCTGTTTGGTATCGTGTTAGTAGCTCCGGTTCGGGCGGGGGGATTTTGAAACGCAGGTGGTCGGAAAATTCCTCCAGTACGATCAATGAAGTCAGGTCGCTGGCGAGACGCTCCGACATGGCATGTGCCAGGATCTCATCTCTATCAGCGGATTTTTCCAGTTCCTCCAGCTTTTGCTGAGCATGAAAGCGTCTCTCGAAACTCCAGTTGCCCGTGTGCTTCGCCTCCGGAATCGACAGGGTGCGGTGATCGCCCTTGTGGATTCTGATTTTACCGGCGTGTTTTGCCGGAATGCGGCCACTCAGGTAGAATCTTCCGTCGTCGACTGTCACAGTCCAGTCGCGCGCCGGCAGCCCGTCGATCCTGACAGGGGTTTTTCCGGAGAAGATTCCATTGCTCCAGCTGTGCGGGCGTGCGTGGTGTTGCCTGAATCCACCAGCAAAGAAGGAGCGGTCCGCTTTTGCTTTGCCAGGGGTCAAAAGAATCGCCGGTTGTGAAGAATCCGGAATTGCCGGAGAAAATACCGGTGAGCTGATGATCCCGTCGCTGACAAGAATCGTCGGACCGGAGAATTCAGGAATCAGGGAGAAATCAGCGGTGCCATCGTAGACAACGGCGTTGATCACATTTTTCAACGCCGGAGCTTTTCCTTCTCTTACTGCAAAAGATTGAGGTTCTGTCAGAGTGTTTCGCAGTTCCCGGTAGACGACTTCCGCATTCTTCAGTTTCTTGAAGAGGCTGTTGAGCGAATTCCACTCGAGCTCGTGATCATTGTTGAGTCGGGATCGGGATGCGTCCCAAACCAGTTGAATTCGATTCCATCCTGTCGTTTCCGCCTCTGCGGCTGGAGGAGCAGCACCCTGGACGATAAAATAGCGGTCACCGTTTTCGGCCTGTGAAACGTCGGACCGCGACTCCGTGAGGCTGGATTGCACGGTGACTTTTAAATTCGGTTCTGCGTCTGTAATTTGGAAAGTATACTCCTTCGCATTTGCTGCATCACTCGAATCGGGGGAGTCCGTCGTGACTTCGGCACCTCGAATCTTTACGTCGAATGTGCCAACCTTTTCGCCGTAACGCCAGTTTTGGACAAAGGTTCCGTCTTTCGGAAGCAGGCGGATATATCCGATGCGAACTCGTTTGGTGGAGTTGGGAAGAATCGGAAAAATACGGGTCCGGAAAATGTTGCCCTCCATTTTCTCGACAATTCCGGGATCGACCCCACGGCGCTTGATGGTCTCGTAGGCGTTGAGTGCTCTCTCTTTCTCCACGGAGACCGCGGGGCGCATGCTCCCTTTCACTTCCAGAGCATAGCGGGAAACGGTGGCTCCTTCCGGAAGGGGCAGGCTGAATTCCCCTTCCTGATTTCGGCGGGTGGTGTTGAGGAATTCGACTTCGTAGGTGATCTCCGCGAGGTGGCCGCGGCATTCCACATCGATTCCGAGAAAGGTGATGTCCAGATTTCGACTCTGATTTCCCTCCCGGATGGAAAGTGAGGGAAGCGACGGCGGGTCTGCCGCATTGGCGGAAATGAGAACGCTGAAAAATGCGAAAACAGTGGCGGGAAAACGCGTCATTCTTTCTTCCCGCTGTTTTTCTCAGGAAGGTCGAGCCCGACGTAGACTATGTCTGTTTTGAGGAAAAGGAGAACCTTTCTTTCGGAGTCCATGCGCAAAGTATCCTCATTGAAGGGGCTGTGGGCACCGAGAAAGGTGTATTGCCCGTCGATCATCGTGATCTGCGTGGTTGTTTTCATCGTGTAGAAGGTTGGCATCACGACCTCGACTTCATGATCGTCCCCATCAAATGAACCATAGTTTTCCTGGTCGACCAGGTAGACAATTTCAGGGGCAAGATTCAGATCAATTGTCCGGTCATCCGCGCCGAGCACCGGGTCGACTTCCAGCGTCATTCCGAGATTTCTGGTTTCAAATGCGGTTGCCTGGGGTGCCAGACGGATTCTGGGGCTTTTTGCCTCCGTTCCGGTGACGGTGGAGGGAGGATCGTATTCAGTGGGGTAGATAAATTCGGCGATTGATTCCACCTTGGCCCTCTGTCCGCTGCGGGCGGTCACAATCGCAGTCTCAAGAATCCGCGCGTCTTTCTCGTCGATCAGCTCCTTCACTGACTCCCGAAGAGGTCCCGCGTTTCCCGAAAGGCGACCGTCGACTTCCATTCCGGACTCGTCCTCGAGCATTTCCGTCATTGTTTCGTGAGACATCTCGATCCATTCCAGTTGGATCCGTAACTGGCGCTCCATTTGCTCAATCGGAATGTCCCTGCCGAGTGGATTGAACTCATCTCCTTCCTGCCCGTGGACAGGAGGGGCAGAAAGCAGCAGGGGAAGCAAAAGGAGTGTCGTCGCACGTTTCATCGTTCACTCCATATCAGAAAACGCAGGTGAAAGGGAAGCGCAAAGCAGAGAAAGCTCCTGCTTACCCGCTATTTTTTTGAGAGGGAAGGGCGCGAATTGGTTTCACAACGTCGGCGGCGGGCAGGGTGGAACCTGCCCCTCCATGCTTCGGATTGTGATTCGACGTGGAGGGGCAAGCTCCTGCTTGCCCGTGTTTCGCGATCTGGAAAAGGAAAGGGTGCGATTTAGCGTAACAACGTCGGCCGCAGGCCGGGTGGAACCTGCCCCTCCATGCTCCGCATTGTGATTCGACGTGGAGGGGAAAGCTCCTGCTTGCCCGTGATTCATGCTCCAATTTGGGGCAAAGGTCACACTGCCCCGATCATTTTCCGGCCGATCCAGAAAGCAGTCATAAGAAGCAGGATTGTCCCGATCCACCAGGGGTTTGCCCAGAGCCGGAGCCTGCGCTCGATGGGCTCCGGGGCAGGCAGTGCAGAAATGAGTTCCCGAATTGTGGTGAGGTCGGGAGTTTCGAGAAGTTCTCCCCGTGAAATTCGGGATATCTCCTCCAGAACGTCGAGCCGGGCGGGTTGTCCGGTTTTCTCCAGGGAGGAACCTTGAACGGTGATGGTAAGGTCGAGGCTGCCGCCGTTTTCGGCACAGCTCATCGTGACAGCGTGTTCGCCCGGTTCGGAAGGCTCGAAGTTTCCGGTGAATAGGCCCCATTGTTCTTCGCCTCCCGGTTCGAGTCGGACAGACTCCACCTTCCCTGACGGAGCCACAATCTGTACGACAACGTTTGCTGACTGAAGCGGTTCCCCGCCGATGCTCATTACGTTTGCGTTCAATGTCAGGGTGTCTCCGGTCTGTGGTCTGTCGGGGGAATAGAAAAGACGCATCAGTTCGTCGCTCGCCATGTTTCTCTGGTAGGCCATCCAGCGGGCGACTTGGCCCCAGAATCGATAGTGGTATTTGTCTTCGACGCCTTTTCTCCAGCGCCACGCACCGTCGGTTCCCATGAAAAGGATTTTGCCGGTTCCATAGGTCTTTGTCGCAATGAGTGGGATACGACCGTAGCGATTGGTTTCAGAGCTGTGGGTCGCGAGAACCTCCGACCCGGCTTTTGCACGGACGACTCCGGCATACCATTGAAAGCCGGGAAGGGAGGACCATACGTTCGTATTGGCATTCTCGGTATCTTCGAGACGGGTGAGAAGACTGCGGGCACCGAGCTCGGTCAATTCGAATTGTCCCGGCGTGGGAGAACCCCATCCGCGCGGTTGAGCGGAATCAACGACGACGGGAAAGAGGTCTTCCAGTTCCGTATCGAGAAGTGAGATTTGATTTCCGCGAAATCCCGGCATGAAGACAAGACCGGAAGCCTGAGTCGCGACCTGTGATTTCAGCGCTTCGACTTGCTCAGCAGAAAGCTGCGAAGGGGAAACGCCGACGTCGCCAAGAACAATGACATCGAACTCGGAGAGAACCTCCTTTGCCGGGAATTCCTCCAGGTATCCTGGACCGTCGCCAAGAGCTTCGACATCCGGATGAAAGAGAAGACAACTGACCTCGACTCCGGGATCGCGCTCGAGGGCGTTGCGCAGGTAGCGGTATTCCCATCGCGGAAAACTCTCAATGATCAGGACCTTGAGTTCCTCTTTCCGTATCGCGATCGGAGCTGTGATGGTGTTGTTTTTTGGATTCAGCTCGCCGGGCGCTTCAGGCAGGGTGAGCAAAAGCTCGTAGTCGCCCGTTTCGCGTGGTGTCCAGAGAACGGTGTCGCGGACTCTTCCCATTGCCGGGACGTTCACTTCCCGACTCAGTGTTTCGGTTTCCGACGTTTTGATCGTTATGACTGCGGTATGGTTGTCAGGAAGCGAGCTGGTCACAGTGAAAGGAAGTCGTACCGGCTTGCCGCTGATTCCGAAGGTGGGCGCATCAAAAGCCGTCACGACGAGGTCGGGGAGTCGACTTTCTGATCCGACGGGAACGCTGAATACCGGGATTCTGGCCATGCGGAGCCGGGTTGCGGCGGAAGCGGGAGGCTCACCGGTATTCCAGTCACCATCGGAAAACAGCACGACTCCTCGCAGGTCCGGCTGCTGTTCGACGAATTCAGAAAGCGCGCGGGCGATGTCGGTTCCGTTTTTCGTTCCAGTAGAGAAGGGCTGGATCAGCACGCGGAAAGATTCCTCAAGCGGCTGCCACGCTTCCTCCGTGATGAGCTTCGCAATCGCGTTCTTTCGTGATTTCGGTGGAGTGGCAGGTGAATCGGGATCAAGGACATCTTCCGTGTCCATACTTCCCGAAGCATCGTGGAGAATCCCGATGGCCGGATCGTCGTCCGGTTCGTAGACCTCCCGCCATTCGGGTTGGTTGAGTGTCAGGGCGACTGTCGCGACAATAAAGAGCCGAAGAAGCTCGACCCAGCCTGTCGCTGCTGAGTAGCGGCTGCGCTTCCAGATCAGGACACTGAATACGAGAGTGGAAAGAAACACAGCGATTCCGAAAACCACCGTGGTCGGGGTCCAGAGGAATGTCAGTTCGCTGTTTGTCAGGGTCATGAAGAGAGTTTAGCGGCCGGCTTCCGTTTCCAGCCTGGGCGGAAGACAGAGGGCTGCTTCGATTAGAAGAGCCAGGGCCATAGTGATGAGAAAGACTTTCCAGATTTCCGATGCGAGAGAGGACTGATTGTCGACCTCATCCCGGATTTCGCGGTATTCGACTCCATCCAGAAGCGGGGCAATTCCTTCTGAATCCACGGTCCGCAGATCATCTTCGGAAACGGGGCGGTTGAGGGCGAGGAGGCGTTGGGATTGATCGGCCGTCTCGTATTGGAACGCGCCGGGCAAAAGTTCGGGGCTGGTGAGTGCCTCTTCCATTATCAGGTTATCGAGAGGAGCCGCTGAAGGGCTTCGGGAGAGAACGTCAAAGGCGGCGCTCTCAAACCGGGCCGGGGAAACCGCCGTGACACCTTCT
Organism: Verrucomicrobiales bacterium; assembly: GCA_022361255.1. GTDB lineage: Bacteria > Verrucomicrobiota > Verrucomicrobiia > Verrucomicrobiales > DEV007 > Arctic95D-9. The sequence continues at coordinate 2,230 of JAKSBG010000436.1, read as the reverse complement.
TCCAGCGCCCGGTGGATCATGACAAAGAAAGCGATCCCGTCGGATGCCAGGGTGGAAAAGTTTGAGCGCGGCAGGGTCGCCCACATATAAACCGGGCCGGGAGTTTCAGAGATGAGCTTCCCGATGATAGCCTCACCGGTTTCCAGCTTCAGCAAGGGCTGGATTTCACCTGTGGTTGCGCGCGCCTGGAATACGTTGAGCTCCCCGATGGGAAGAGGATTTCCGTTTTTGGTATTGGCGAGCAGTCCGGATTCGGTTCGCCACCAGTTTACCTTCAATAATTCATTTCCTTTGCCAAGATACTCGCCCCACGTGAACCCGAAAAGACTCTCTCCGGACGGATCTTCGGGCGGAAGCAGAACCAGTGCCCGCCCGTTTTCAGCGTGTTGTTGAAGCAGGGCGGCGTCGGTGGTGTCCGCCGCCGGCAAAGGAGCCTGCCAAAACAACAAGGCCGTATCGTCCCATGGGATTTCGGCGGTTCGGGAAGGTTCGAAAATCAGCGCCTCGTATTCGCTCGATGTTTCCACCGCTGAGGATGCCGCGGCGCGAATTGCATCCGCGCTGGTCGGGTCGGCGCTGACGATCACCGTTTTTCTGACGGCTTCATCGTCGAAGACAAAATAGGCGGTGTTGTCGACGAGATTGTCGTCGGCAGGGAGGTCGACGCGCCCCCAGCCCCGGTCGCTGCCGGTGGCCGATTTCCCGAGAGGCAGCGTGTGCCCGAGGCGAATCGTCTCTTCGCCGCTGAGAACGATTTCCTCCACGGTGCGGGTGCCGTTCACGGTGAATTCGACGCGCACGGTTTCGTTGTCACCCGCATTGGCCGCGCTGCGCAGGATTTTCAAGTCCATCACCAGTTGGTGACCCTCGGGAGTCTTTCTTCTCTCGACGCCGGACACGGAGATCGCGAGGTTTTGCCGGGAGGCATCAGGATAGTTCAGCAGGAAAAGCCGCGCGGATTCTTTCGCGGAGAGTTTTGCCCGAATCGTCTGCCATTGACCGGAACCGGTATTCCAGTCGCTTTGACGGAGGTCGCTGATGAGCCATATATCGGTCCGTCCGCTTTCGTCGACCGTCAGGTAGTCGATCCCCCTTTCGAGAAGGGCGGGAATGTCGGCCGCTGTAGCCGTGGGGGCCGTTTGGGGAAGGTCGACGATCGACTCCGGATTTGCGATGGGGGTGGGCGTCAGTGTTGCGCTGTCGATGAGAACGATCTCCGCAGCGTTGCCTGTCTTGTCGATGAGTTCCGCGATTTTCTCAAGAGCTGCAGTCCGTTTCGATGTGCCGGACTCGAGATTTTGTTGCTCCATACTGGCGGAGCGGTCGAGCAGGATCAGGATGGTATCCGCTCCTCCGCCGGTCATGGCGAGCCATCCTCCGGCAAGCGGGCGGCTCGCGGCAAAAAGAAGAGCGATGACTGCGAGAACCCGCATTGCGAGAATGAGGATTTGCCGAAGTCGCGCCATGCCCTTCGTCATTTTCTTCGCGTCGAGAAGAAACATCATCGCTGCCCATTTGACGGTGCGGTGACGGTGCTGATTGATCAGGTGAATGATGATCGGCAACAGGGCAAGCGGCAGCCCGATGAGCAGAATGGGCTGGAGAAAACTCATTTCGCGCTGCGGGCTGTCTTGGGGTTGCGTCCCATGAGAAAGCGGGCCAAAGCCTGCTCATACGGTTCGTCGAGAAAAGTGCGGTGGTAGTCGATCACGGACTGGTTTACGATTTGATTCACCTGGTCGAGATAGGACTGCACTGCTTCCCGGTAACGCTGCTGGATCAGGGCGGGATCTGCAAGAAGGGAGGGGCCGCCCTCGAGGTCGAGGAAGCGGGTCGGGCGATCAAATTCGAATTCGATTTCCTCCCGGTCGAGTAGATGAAAAACCGCGACATCGTGTTTGCGGAATTTCAGATGCTGAAAGGCCTCCTGCAATGGGCTGACATCGAAAAGCAAATCCGAAACGATGATGATCAACGCCCGTTGCGCGATTTTTTCCGCTGCCTGGTGAATCGCCTCCACCAACCCTGTTTCCCCGTCCGCTTCGAGCAGTGAAATCTGGTCGAGCATGACCCCCAGATGGCGGGGGCCGCGCTTCGGAGGGACTTCTCTCGTGAAAGCGGTTCCGGTGTCGTTTTTCGAACCGGCGTAGAGGCCCACCGCGTCTCCCTGTTGTGAGGCAAGGTAAGCCAGGGGCCCGACAATGCTCTTCGCGTAGTCGAGACGGGTGTT
>JAKSBG010000525.1 GCA_022361255.1 Verrucomicrobiales bacterium | reverse complement strand
GGCTGGGGGAGCGGATCAAACCACAGATCAGGGCTGATTCTTCAAGAGTGAGGTCTTTTACTTCCTTGTTGAAATATCCTTTTGCAGCACTGCCGATTCCGTAGAAGCCACTGCCGAAATAGATCCGGTTCAGGTAGTAAACGAGTATCTCGTCTTTGCTGTAATGTTGTTCCATACGGAGAGCGACCGCCATCTCCGTGAGTTTTCGCTCCATGTGACGCCCCTCAAGTTTGAACACGTTTCGGGCGAGTTGTTGTGTCAGGGTGGAGCCTCCCTCTTCGATGCCGGAGGCCCGGTAGTTCTTCCAGGCGGCGCGAAGACTTCCTTTCGGATCGACTCCTGGATGAAAAAGGTAACGCTGATCCTCGGCTGCGATGAGCGCGTCGACGAAGTGATCGGGTAAGTCGCTACGCTCAACAAAGATTCGGTTTTCGTTTCCGATCTGGCCGATAGTTCTGTTTTTCGAATCGATGACGGTTGCTCCCAGGTTCAGGTCGGCAACCTTAGCCATATCGAAATGCGCGGTGGCGTCGATGTAGTGCCAGGCTACACCCGCTCCCAGCCCGGCAACGATGACTGCGAGATAAAAAACGGTTCCAAACAGGAACGTAACCAGAGCCACGAACCAGTTTCGTTTTTTCGTTTCCGTGACAGCTGAACACTCTTCCACGACTTCTTCCGGGCTGTTCGCGGACGACATATCGGGAGCAACTTCGTTGCCTCCGGCCTGATCTGTTTGCTCCGGATTCATGGATCGGTTTCCGGCACAAGTTGACGTTTCTTCTTCCCGAAGAGTCCGCGAAAGAAATTTCCGATTGGATTGTTCCGACGCATCGGAGTGATATCGATGGGGTCTTCGATGATGACGGCCTGAGCCATCGCAATTTGTGGAGCTGGTCTCGATGGCTCCTCCGGTAGGGTGACGGCGAACGTTTCCGGTTCTGCGTAAATCTCACGGAGAAACCCGGCAGCGATGGGAGCCGCACTGCGTCCGCCGCTGAGCGAGTCCCATCTACGCCCATGAGTGACGGCTGCGAAGGCGATGCGTGGTTCGCTGGCATCCGCCCACCCGGTAAACCAGGCGAGGGATCGTTTTTCACCGTCCTCCGCCCACTCTGATGTCCCGGTTTTTCCGTAGACTACCGGATTTCGCAGATAGGCTCTGCCTGCTGTTCCTGATCGGTGATTGACGACGGCCCACATGCCGTCCCTGACCAGATCAATGCTTTCCTGATCGAGGTTGAGGCGGGAAGCAATTTTAGGAGAATATGATTCGACGGTCTTTCCGGTCTGCGGGTCTCGGATCTCCCTGATCAAACGCGGAGCCGGAACGTGCGAGCCGTTTGCCAGACCGGCCATTGCGAGCGCCATTTGCAAGGGGGAAGCGAGCACACGGCCTTGACCGATGGAGTAGTTGGCGAGGCTTTTTTCATCGTTGTAAACCTCCGGATCAGGGATGTTTCCTGCCGATACGGCGGGCAGGGGGATGCGGGGTTTTCTCCCGAGTCCAAATCGTTCGCTGACATCGGTGATGGCCTGCGCTCCCATGTTGATGCCGGCCCGGTAGAACCAGGTGTTGCAGGAGCGCATCAGGGCATAGCGAACATCCATGAGCCCTTCCGGTTGGTTGCTCCAGTTTTTGAACGGTCGGCCTGCGATCGTCATGACAGCCGGACCGGGATATAAAGTTTCGATGCCGTCGATCCCCCCCCATTCCATCCCGGCGAGAGCAACGAACGGTTTGAAAGTGGAACCGGGAGGATATTCCCCGATGACGGCGCGATCAAAGAAAGGGGCATCTTCCGCGTCCGCGAGCTCACGGTATTTGCTGTTGGAGATTCCCCCAATGAAAAGATTGGGATCAAAAGAGGGGTAAGACGCGAGGGCGAGTACATCCCCGGTGTCGGCATCGACCGCCACGAAAGCGCCGGGGCGTCCTGTTTTCTCCAGATGCTTGAAGGCGAGTTTTTGCATGCCGAGATGAAGCGAGAGAGCAATCGTCTTTCCGGGAACTGGATGTTTTGCCTGCATTTCATGAAGCACGTTCCCGGCGTCATCGACGAGACGATTGATCTGACCCGGTGTGCCGGTGAGCAGGTCATTTTGTGTTTTTTCCAATCCGGCGCGACCCAGTGTCGGTGGCCAGAGATGTTCGACTTCCGCGATGGGACCGTGCTGGTCGGGAAGGGCGTCTCCGATATAGCCAATCGTATGGGCAAAAAGATCGGCCTGTGGATAGGTGCGAACGTAAATGGGGGCAAGTGTGCAGCCTTCGGGGAGCTTTTCGGCAAGCCCGGACACGGTCTCCGGACTCAGGGCACCGGTGACGGGGAAGGGCACCCAGTGGCGGTTTTTCAGGTGCCTGTCCAGATCGTCCTTTCGAACGGGCAGCCAGGGAATTTCAGCAGGAAGTGTTGCCTTCAGTGATTCCAGAAATGTGGCGACCTTTTCCGGAGTGGTTCCGGTTTCGGCGAGTTGCAGAACGAGGCGCGAGGAGACTACGCTTTGAGCAAGTGCTTTCCCCGACGCGTCAACGATCATGCCACGGGGAGCCGGAATTTGGAATTCCCCGACATGCAGGTCGGACTGAGCTTCGAGGGGGGGAGAGAGTGGAGATACCCGCTTCTGATCTCCTTTTTCGTCGGCATCAGCGATCAGGAAATTCCATCCGCACAGCACGATACAGCTCCATCTGGAAACCGTGCTTACGGTATCCCCACAAAACAGGGCGCGAATAGTATGAAAAAACATTTCCCGTTGGACGAGCAGGAGTGACCTGAGATTCTCAGGATTGAAGATTTAACTGGCAGGAGGAAGGGCTGTGACGGATTTGACAGATGAAAATTCAGCTTCTCGAGTCTGCAATTTCCGCTTCAATCTTCTCGATGAATGGTCCCGCCATTTCGCCCTTGTATCCTTTCAATACTTTACTCCCTTTCAATTTCTCCCCGTTCTCATCCAGAAGAACGACGGCAGGGGTTTTACGAACTTTGTAGCGGCGAGCCAGAATCACTCCTTCGGGCTTCGTGGCCGTTTCCAGACCGGTTCTGCCATAGTAGAGGCAGAGTACTGCGTTTTGGTTCGCCCAATTTCGAAATTCAGATGACTGAAACACGTTTTTGTCGATATCCCCGCTGTCCACTCCTCCGGACGACTTGAAAACGAGAACAATGGGCAACTGATATTGGCGGCTTTCGTTGAGGGCATTGTTCAAGTCCCGGTGCCATACTGCCTGCCTTCCCTGCAGCCGGGCGCTTTTCTTCAATTCGACGACTGCAGCTTCGTATTCCTCGCTTTCCTTCTCCGGCAGGGTTCGGGCGAAAGCAATGTCGCCCGGGGAAAGACTTTCGATTGGAATGACGAAAGTTTGATTATCACTGGTTCGTGTCACGGAGATAGCAGTCGCGGTTTTGCCGGTGATCTCACCTTCGAAGCTCCTGCCGTCGGAGCTGGTGATGGTTCTTTTGATCGGGAATCGAACGGATGGCGCCGGGGATTCGCGATAACGCCAGGATTTTATTTTATCGAGAGGGGAAAGATCCTTGCGCTCCAGTGTCGTTCTGGTCGAATCGCGGCCTTCGATCGTTAGAATGTTGTCTTCCAATCCAATTAAGTTGCCGGAAATTGAGTCACCTGACGCTGCCGAAAGGTTCACTTCTCGGGGGAGATCCAGCCGCGCAAAATGCCAGATTACAAACCCCAGAATGAACAACAAAAAAATCAGAAAGACGGCTTTCATTTATCACGGATCGTAAAGGGGAGGGGACCTAAGATCAAGATTGATTCCAAAAGCGGGATTTACAGTATACTCGAGTGGTTATTGCCTGTTTCGCCACTTGTATGTCTCGATTGCGACTTCGAGTTTTCGAATTTCTTCGAGGAGTTCGTTGTATTCTTCCTCCCTCCGCTTTTGAAGTAAATCGGGAAGGGTATTCGAGGAAATCTCGCGTAGCCAAACGCTTGCTTTTGTTTTCAGCTCAGCAATTACCTTTCTTCTATTGGAGATGTAATTGTCTTCTTTGGGAGTAACCGGAACTTTTTCTCGTAGACGCATTGTGAGAATCCGGTCTTTCAAGCTCAGTTTGCTGATGGGGTATTCAAACTGCTTTCCCCCGGGCGGGCTCTTGAAATATATGGTGTCGTTGAATTTGCCATTCAATTCAGCGTTGAGCTTTTTGCCTTCTGAGCTCCGGATCGTTCGCATCACGGGATAGTCATCTTTGCCAACGCGCAAATAGTAGAAAAGTCCTCCACATGCGCACAGCAAGATGACTAAAACGATGGGTGCAACAGGGCGACCTTGATCCATAATGTGAAATGAAACGATGCAGGCTCGAAGAAATCAAGATTCTTCACCGGGATTGAGGCGCTGTAGTGAGAGCCGGGGGGGATTGACTCAATTCACCAGAAACACATCGCCCACAAACCATGCGACCATCCCGAGGGCGAGAATGACGCGGGCGGCGATTCCGGCGAGTCCTCCGACGACGGTTCCGATGGTGGAGTTCGATGCTTCTTTGGCTTCCTTTTTTGCGATCAGCATTTCGAAAAGAAAAACGCCGAGGATAGGTCCGATGATGAGTCCGGGGAGTCCGAAAAAGAGTCCGATAATCCCGCCGAGAAGAGCGCCAATGACACCCCATTTGCTGGAACCGAACCATTTCGCCCCGATCGCCCCGCTAAGTCCGTCGAGGACCAGGGAAATGACGAAGAGAACCCCGATGAAAACAAGCCCCTGCCAGGCGAGCCCGGAGGACTCCATTCCCATCGTGAAATAGTACACAAGAGCACCGACGAAAATCAGTGTCGTCCCCGGAATGATCGGCAAAAAAGTTCCAATAAACCCGACCACTATCAGAGTGATGACGACGGCCCACTTGATCCCGTCAAAGATATCCTCTGTGGGGACTTTATCGAAAATGCCGGCAACGATCTCCATGTTTTGAAATTCGGATTGGGGTGAACGAATCAGAAAAAGCGGCGCGCAGGGGCATCCGTTTTCGGTTTGCAGATCCGGGTGATGCACTGTTCGAAGCTTTCCTCGTTGCTGAGAATTCCGATTTCGACCCGGAGAAAATAGATCGGAACATCCATGCGGCCCAGTCTCGGAAAGCGCACCGCGTCTTTCTCCGTCGTGATGATCATGTCCACGTCTGACTCGACGCAGCAATTGATGAAGGAAATGATCTCCTGCTCGGTGAACCGGTGGTGATCCATAAAGCGACAGGTTGCTTCGACCGATGCGCCGAGATTCCGGACTCCTTCTTCGAAACTCTCAGGAACAGCGATGGCACTCACGGTTCCGACTTTTTTCCCCTTCAATTCCTCCAGCGGCAGGCTGTCGCGGGTCTCGATATGCTGGAGATAACGGGGGCGGTGTTCACACTCGATGATTTCGGCGGTGCGGTTGTATTTCCGGATTCTCTCAATGAGTTCGGCGTTCGACGTGCCGTTGCATTTGGTGATGAATATGTAGGAGGCCCGTTTCAGATTGCGATGTGGTTCGCGGAGTGTTCCCCGGGGGAGAAGCCGTTCTGTTCCAAAGGGTTGCCAGCGGTCCACGAGAACGATGTCGAGCCGGTGTTTCAGCCGGAGATACTGCAGTCCGTCATCAAGAATGAGCGTATCGCAATTCAGCTCGGCGATGGCGTGCTTGCCGCTTTTCACCCGGTCTTTGTCGACGACGACGGGAATGTCGGGGAGGTTCGCAGCGAGCATGTAGGGCTCGTCTCCCGCTGTTCGCGAATCGAGTAGGAGAGACTTTCCGTCACTGACAACACGGGGGGGATCGATCTCGTTTTTTCCCTGAATTTTTCCGGCGAGGCGTTTGAGAAACGGTTGTTTCACCGATTTGTATCCGCGGCTGAGAATGGCAACCCGCCGGCCGCCGTCCTGGAGTGAACGGGCGAATTTTTCCACCACGGGCGTTTTTCCGGTTCCCCCGACGGTGAGGTTTCCGATGCTGACGACAAGGCACCCGAGATTTCTCTCCCGCAAAATGCGATTGCGATACAGCCAGAGCCGGCTTCTCACCGCTCCCTCATAAATCCACGAGAGGCTGCCAAGAAAGACGCGAAAAGCCGAAGCGCGGAATCCGCTTCGGCGATCCAGAATCACGTCGATGGCAAACTGCTCGAGCTTTTCAGTGGCTATGCGCATTGCTGTATCGGGGGCGTCAGCTCCGCTGTCGGGAAAGCCGAAATGCGGAGCGCACCTATGGTCGCGGTATCCGCAGGGGAAGCAACCGCGAATCTGAACGGTTGCATTCCGGCAACTATTAGACCACTTCCTTATTTATGAATCGAATCGACGGCCGTGCGCCGGATCAGCTACGCGAGTTACAGTTTCAACTCGATATCGCGCCTCACGCGCACGGAAGTGTTCTCGTCAGCTTTGGCGACACGCAGGTCATCTGTTCTGCGATGCTGGAGAAAGGCGTTCCGCGCTGGATGCTGCAGCAGAATGTGCAGGGGGGGTGGCTGACGGCTGAATACAGCATGCTCCCGTATTCCACACTGCAGCGAAAGCCGCGGGACATCTCGCGCGGACGGCTCGATGGGCGGAGTTCGGAGATTCAGCGTCTCATCGGGCGGAGTCTGCGGGCGGTAGTGGATCTGGGAGGTCTCGGGCAGCGTACGTTGTGGATTGACTGCGATGTCCTTCGTGCCGACGGGGGAACGCGGACTGCTTCCATCACCGGTGCCTGCGTCGCGGTGGAAATGGCGTTCCGGCGTTTCATCGCAGCCGGGAAATTCAATGCTTCCCCGATGAAGAAATTTGCGGGTGCAATCAGTGCCGGCATCTGGGAAGGGGAGTGCGTTCTCGATTTGAACTACCACGAAGATAAAGACGCCTCCGTGGACTGCAATTATGCCATGACGGAAGATCTCGAAATGATCGAAGTGCAGGGTTCCGGGGAGGAGGCCACTTTCTCCGAGGAGCAAATGATGGAAATGCTCCGCCTGGGGAAAAAGGGCATTTCGGAAATTGCACAGCGTCAACATGAAGCAGTCGAGTCTTTTGACCCGACTGCCAATGTGGAGATCCTGACCCGTATTTCGTAAAGCGCTTCGGTCAAGCCAGGTCGACGTTGTCGCGCAAGCTTGCGAGTCCGCGCCGAATTCTGGCTTTCACCGTGCCGAGCGGTTCACCGAGTTGATTCGCAGTCTCCTTTTGCGTGAGGCCTTCGAAGTAGACTTTTTCGATTGCCTCGCGCTGCAGATCGGTCAACTCGAGCACGGCAGAGCGGATTGCCCGGCAGGTGTCGCGACGTTGTGCGGCTTCGCTTCCGCGAACCCCGGTTGATCCGCGCGGGTTGGCTTCCATTTCACCGGCATAGGCTTTTTTCAGTTTTGCCTGACGTTTCTTTGCACGAAGCCGGTCGATGGCCCGGTTGCGCGCGAGCGAAGAGAGCCAGGTCACCGGGCGCCCCCGCTCCGGTGTGTAGAGGTGCGCTTTTTGCCACATCGAGTGGAGAACTTCCTGGAGCACTTCTTCCGAGTCGTTTCTGTCGTTCAAGACGTGATTAATCGTCGTGAAGAGCAGGCCGTCATATCGATCATGCAATGCCCGAAAGCACTGGCGATCTCCGTTGGCGATACCGTTGAGGTTTTTCGCGTCGGCCTCATCGTCGTAAATGGGCCCGGTGGGGGATGGAGTTTTCATTGATGAGGTAAGCTTATTTTACAGCAAAATATGCGCAACAAAAACCAATATTAGATTTCGTAATTGAAGGTAATCTCTTCATTAGGCAGGGGAATTTCCGATTCTCCGTCTCCCGGGAAGGGCTTCTGCATCATTGAACAGAACAGCCCGGTCGAATGTCGAAAAATATTGGCCTGTAGCTGTACTTCCGTCGTTTGCGCCCTGAAAGTGCCTGTGGTAGTATCCAGCCCCAACGTCTCCTCCAGAAATTCCGACGAGAAACATTCAGTCGGCCGGCGTCGAAAGGGCCACTCAACTCGACATACTCATGCAAGACAAAGATCCGAACGAAAACAACCGCCAGCAGGGTGGTGACGGAGGATTTAACTGGAAGGGGATGATTCTCATCTTCGTCGCGATGGGCCTCTTTGCCCTCGCCTTTCTCTCCAACGGAATTTCCGACCGCTCGAAGACCCTTACTTTCGCCGAGTTCAAAGAGAAGGTGGTCCAGAAGAAGATCCGTATCGACCCGAATTCAAAGCCGCCGAAACTGCTCCGTCTTGTCCAGAAGGATGGCAGCATGAAGCAGACCATTGAGGGCTTTTACGAAGTCGACGATGCGACAGACAACGATGGAGATAAATACAAGGCGTTTTCCACTCCGATCATTCTCGAATATGTCGATGATGAGCTGAAGGAGCTGCTTGCGCAGAATGAGTTGGAAATTTCCGACCTCCCGACTGATTCCGACAGCCTCGGAATGATGTTGATGTCCTTTTACCTCCCGGTCTTCTTTTTGCTGATTCTGCTCTACTTTCTCTTCCGCCACCAGATCCGTGCCGCCGGCAAAGGGGCAATGAGTTTCGGAAAGAGCAAAGCCAAGCTGATGTCGCTCGACAAGGGCAAGGTCACTTTCAAAGACGTGGCCGGGGTCGAAGAAGCGAAAGAGGAAGTCTGGGAGATTGTTGAATATCTTCGCGACCCGAAAAAGTTCCAGAAACTGGGCGGTCGTATTCCGAAAGGGGTTCTCATGGTGGGATCGCCGGGCACCGGAAAAACTCTTCTCGCCCGTGCCATTGCCGGCGAGGCCGACGTGCCGTTTTTCTCGATCAGTGGATCGGACTTCGTCGAAATGTTTGTAGGCGTCGGTGCTTCCCGTGTTCGTGACATGTTCGAGCAGGGCAAGAAAAACGCGCCCTGCCTGATCTTCATCGACGAGATCGACGCAGTCGGTCGTCACCGGGGGCACGGTCTCGGCGGTGGACACGATGAGCGGGAACAGACGCTGAACGCTCTCCTCGTCGAGATGGATGGATTTGACACCCAGGAAGGCGTCATCATCATCGCGGCGACGAACCGCCCCGACGTACTCGACCCGGCTCTGCTTCGTCCCGGGCGTTTTGACCGTGAAATCACGGTGAGCCTTCCCGACGTGAAGGGCCGCGAGGAAATCCTCAAGGTTCATGCGAAGAAAGTAAAAATCGCGGAAGGCGTCGACCTCGGCGTAATCGCCCGCGGAACTCCGGGTTACTCCGGCGCAGAACTTGCCAATGTTATCAACGAGGCAGCCCTGCTCGCGGCCCGCAAAGGGCTGAAAGCCATCACTACCGGCGAGCTCGAGGAAGCCCGTGACAAGGTGCGCTGGGGGAAAGAACGCCGTAGCCTTGCCCTGAGCGAGGACGAGAAGGAACTCACGGCCTATCACGAGGCCGGCCACGCGCTGCTCGGTATGCTCGTGAAAGATACCGACCCGGTTCACAAGGTAACCATCATTCCGCGGGGCCCCGCCCTCGGTGTCACGATGTATCTCCCCGAGGAGGACAAGCACAGCTACAAAAAGCAGTATCTCCTCGATCGTCTCATTCTCATCATGGGTGGTCGCGTGGCGGAGGAACTTGTTTTTGGCGATGTCACGAACGGTGCAGCCGGCGACATTCGTCAGGCCAGTGAGATCGCACGCAAAATGGTTTGCAACTGGGGGATGAGCGATGCTCTCGGCATGATCGAATACGGGGAAGGGCAGGGGGAAGTTTTCCTCGCCCGGGATATTTCCTCGCAGCGGAACTATTCGGAAGCGACCCAGCAACTGATTGATAACGAGGTGAAAAAGTTGACGGACGAGGCTTATGCCGAGGCAACCCGCCTCATCAAAGAGCATCGCGACAAGCTGGAAGTGATCGCTCAGGGGCTTCTCTTGTATGAAACGCTCGATGGTTCACACATCAAAGAGATCATGGACACCGGCGAGATTCAGAATCCGCCATCCGCACCGACTCCTCCTGATATTCCGGAAGAGCCGAAGGAGGAAGAGCCTGCCGCAGAGAAGAAGAAAGACGAACCCGGCGAAGATTTCCCCGGTGAGCTGGCTCCGGCTTAGCGGGTGCGGGGAGATGCCCCGGTGAAGCGGGGTGTTTCTTTCCCTCCAGGATCCTCTTGCTCCCGTTCAGTGGTTTCTTACTTCCCGGGGCCGGGGCTCTCTCCGAGAGGAGGGGGGCGGCGAAGCCGAAGGCGTGTGGAAGAAAGCAGGGGAGAAAGAAAATTAAAAGGAAGGGAGCGGAGAAAAAGCGCACCTTCTACCGCTTTCTCTTCCTACTGCTGACCGTCCATTGCGATCAGTTGTGTCACCGTCACAAACTGAAAGCCTTTTGCGAGCAGTTGGTCAATGGTCTGTGGCATCGCGTCGATTGAAGCGGAGTGAATGTCGTGGACCAGTAGAATTCCTCCGGGGCGTGCCCCGTTCACGAGGCGGCTGGCTACGACAGAGGATCCGGGTTTTTTCCAGTCTTCCGGATCCACGTTCCAAAGGATGGAGGGATACCCGAATTCCTGCCGGATCCACGATTTCTGACTCGCAGTAATCGCACCGTAGGGCGGGCGCATCGTTTTCGGCGGAACTCCGGTTGCCGCTGTGATCGCCTCGTGAGAAGTCCGCAGCTCCTGCCGGATCTGGTCGGGCGACATTTTGGTGAGATTTCCGTGCGTCACGGTGTGGTTCCCGATCTCATGACCCTCTGCGATCATTCGCTTCAGAATGTGAGGATACCGTTTCACATTTGTTCCCACGACATAGAAGGTGGCTTTCACGTTGCGCGACCGGAGGATGTCGAGGAGTCGGGGGGTATTGGTGGCGTGGGGGCCGTCGTCAAAGGTCAGGGCGACATAGGGTCTGTTGATACTGACGCTGGAATAGGAGGGTTTTGTTCCGACGGAGCGGGGAAGCTGCAGGCTGCCGGCATCGTTCCAGGGGCGACCATCACTGGGGCGGGTCGGACCGGTTGTTCCGACGGCAGCGCCCTCATCCTCTTTCTTTTTCTTTTTCTTGCCGGTGGACTGACAGCCGGTAACCGCCATAGCGGCGCAAACAAATGGCAGGAGAAGGATATGGAGGTTCCGTTTCAAAATGCAGCGTTGGTTTCGTGAGGGCGCACGCAAATGGCGGAGAAATCCTCCGGTGCGTCCTTCAAATTTAAGAAAGTTTTATAAAACTGCAACTCAGAATTGAAAGAAATCCTAACTTTTTATAAATCTTTCCAGAATGGGACGCAGATTCTCGGTGGTTGCCTCCGGCCAGAGCTCGGGCGCGGTGACCAGTGCGGTGTCGAGCGCGCTGTGCTCGGCAAAGTTTGCTTCGGTTGGGATTTTGGGGATGGCTTCGCGCAGAACCTCTTTCGCTGCCGCCGCGTTTGCCTGCACATGCTCAATGACAGAATGGGCGTCTACCGCATCTTCCTCGACCTTCCAGCAATCGTAGTCCGTGATCATCGCGAGTGTTGCGAGTGAAATCTCTGCTTCACGAGCCAGTTTCGCCTCGGGGAGATTGGTCATACCGATCAGGTCGAAACCGAGCTTGCGATTCGTTTCCGACTCTGCACGTGTCGAGAACGCGGGGCCATCCATGTTGACGTAGGTTCCACGGTCGTGGACACGTTTTCCCTGGGAGGCGGCGGTTTGCAGAAGAATCTGGCGGAGGGATTCCGAAATGGGGTCGCTGAAACCAATGTGGGCAACGATTCCGTTCCCGAAGAAGGTGCTGTCGCGGCGCTGGCTCGTTCTGTCAAAAAACTGATCAAAGAGCACGATATCCTGCGGCTCGTATTTTTCGCGCAGCGAACCCACTGCGGTAACCGCAATGATCCATCGCACCCCGAGGGAGCGAAGTGCCCAGATGTTGGCCCGATGATTCAGCTCAGAAGGAAGAATGCGGTGTCCCCGTCCGTGTCGGGCGAGAAAGCAGACCCGGCGTCCTTCCATGAGACCGGAAATGATGGCGTCGGACGGGGCACCGAAAGGTGTCTCAATCCGGTGTTCGCGGACATCAGAGAGTCCGTCCATTTCGTAAAGGCCCGAGCCTCCGATTACTCCGATGGCAGGGCTTTCGTCTGGTGGAAAAGGACAGGTATCGCTCATGCGGAAAGGGTAGTTCAGACAGGCGGGGCGTCAACGGGAAGGACTTTGATTCAGGAGATACGTATATCTTGACATTTAATAATTATAAAATTACCATGAAATATTTTATAATGTTTCGTTTTGCACTGGGTACTGTTTTAGTCGGAATCGGGGTTTGTGCGCCCTGGTTGGTCCGTGACTGGCTGGATTGGAGCGCCGACAAAAAGGCTGCAGACCGGATTCATTCGGTGGTCTCATCTTTTTCCGGAAATGGCAAAAAGCCGGGGGATTCGCTCGCCTCTGCGGAAGTCGAACAGGGTTCAGT
>JAKSBG010000001.1 GCA_022361255.1 Verrucomicrobiales bacterium | reverse complement strand
TAAACGGGGATGGAAAGAAATCCATCCCCGTTCACATCAGCCACGAGAATACCGACAGATCCACTCTGCAGATTCCCGTCAGAAAAACACACTTCGATCGTAACAGTTGCGAGAACTGTTGATGCGCCAAAACACGCTGCAATGAGAGCTACGGCGAAGGAGCGAACCGTTTGAGAGAAAGGGAAGGCAGTCATGGGTAGGTAGGCGTGTTGAGCCACCGAAGGGTTTCATCGGATGAACCGGCAGCCTTGCGTAGAACCAGACCGGTAGAGGGAAGAATTTCATGGTCATCTGCGACGGGATAGGTCGCTCCGGCATCTCCATCATCGAGCCTCCACTCCCCACCGACGCGAAAATAAATCGTAGAGGGAGCTTTGTTGATCGCGGCCTCCAGATTGTCGTAGACGAGAAGCTCGTCGGCACGGTTGTTTGCATCATTGTCCGCACTGTCGACAAACGCAGCAGGATCAAGTCCCAGCTCGGAGAGCTTCACCGGGATCGGGCGAACCAACGCAATCGCGTTGTCCTGCCCACCCGCAGCACGCACCTTCAACGGGGCCGACCACGATGACTCGACCACCATCTGATGAGGAACAAACTTTGTGGCCGCTTCCGTAGCGGGATGACGAATGACGAATGCCTTTCCCGGGGGAACCACAACATCGTCAGCCGCCGGCAGGCCCGCAGCTGATTGGAACCAACCGTCTGCAGTGAGAAAAAAGACCCGGTCCGGAGCGAGCGAAACACCGTCCGTAGTTTCGTCGAAAAAGAGAATCCGCGATTTCCTTCCCGTCGACAGCTTGCTGGAAGACTCGTGAATTGTCGTCTGTGTTTCCTTCGGGAACAGCGTTGCCAAGGTCCAGTGAGGAATCACTTCGAAGCGGTCCCCGTCAGCGAGGTTTGTGAGGTCCTCTCCCGCGGAATCAATAGTAATTGATGAGGGCCCGTGGGGCAGCACCTCGAAGACCCACCCCGCACGCGCTCCTTCAACGAATTGCACATAATGAGCTTCCGTAGTGAAATCTCCTACCGAAAAAACAGGGGAAGCCTTCGGTGTGATCGTAACCTCCGAACCTTCCACAGAGGGGGCGCCCTCCACAGCCCCGGCAAAAGAAGCGGGAAGGTGAAACGGAACCGAAACGATTGTGTCCGATCCGGCGGGGCAATCCACAACGTTGTAGCCGACAATTCGAGAAGAAACATCGGTCGCATGTGAACAGATCGCCCAGCCCAGAACAAGAATGGCGGGGAGGAGTTTCATGTAGAGGGAGAATGGGCCAGAAGAACAGGCATGACAAGGCGAAAAAAAATATGAGACTCAACCAAATTGTGAAAATTCTCACTCACTCCACCCACTTCATCAGCTCTCCCGCCACCTCTTTCGCGATCGCACGAAACCTGGCCGCTCGGTCCCCTTTCAGTAATTTCTCCTCCACCCTGGGATTATCGATAAACTCCACCTCCAAAAAACACTTCGGTACTTCACGCAGCCGCTTGTGACGCAGCATCTGAAAAAAGAAATTCGAGCCGAGACCACCGTGCAGGTGACCGTCCGTGATGACGCCCCGACTCCTCGATTCGGGAATGAACTGGCGGACGCCGCGGCTGCACGCTTCAGCGAGAGCTTTTCCGTAGCGATGGTCCAGGTCGTAGCTGGGGTTGCGGTTTTCCGCCGCGATAAGAGCGAGACTGCCCAGCGCACTTTTTCCTCCTCCGGCATTGAAATGGATGCTGACGACGCATGCGGTATCGGGACGATTCGCAATCGCAGCACGCTGGACGAAGTCAAGGTTGCGGTCGTCTTCGCGAGTCATGAGGACACCGACTTTCTTCCCGCTTGAGCCGGCCAACTGAAGAATTTCCTCCTTCAGAATCTTGCTGAACTCGAGTGTGAGATCCTTCTCCTTCAGCCCTCCGGGAGTCGTGGCATTGTTCGGGGAACTGTTGCTGCGGCTCTTGAGTGCGCCGGCGACTTTGCTCCCCCCGTGACCGGGGTCGATTATGATCACGGGTGCAGCCTCCTGTGCCCGGGAAGTGCTGACAAGAAAGAAAAACACCACGAAGAAGCGCAGAGTCGCAGCGGTAAAGAAATGAGCGTTCATCAGTGGTTAGGAGAGATTTTCCGGTCCGCAATATACCGCCGGCAAATTTCGAAATAGTCGAGCATTGATTCAATGTCGATCCATTCATCCTTTCCGTGGAGATTGCCTACTTTGGGGCGGCTGAGAAGAACCGGAATCCCTTCGGCAGCAAAGAAACGGCCATCGCTTCCACCGGAGGCGTGAACCAGCCGGGGTTCATTACCGGTAACCTCTGCGGTAACTTCGAGGAATCGTTGATCCGGGGCCAGGTTTGTTGGTTCGGCGGTTACGATGGGTTCGGCGATGATCCCGTCAGCGAGACGGGCCCGTATTTCTGTCAGGATCTCTCTGGCATCGGCGGGAGGAACAAAGCGGATGTCGAGAACAGCTTCGGCACTCCCCGGAAGCCGGTTGGGGCTGTCATTTGCCGTTTTCACCACCGTTACGGAGCAGGTGGGGAACCAGTGCGTTTTGGTATCATCGGGATCGACACGCTCCGGCCACTGCTCCCGGAACCACTCCCGCACCCCGGTCAGGCTGTCCGTGAGTTTTTCCAGGGCGTTCACCCCGAGCCAGGGCCGGGCGGCGTGGGCCGCTTCGCCCCCGGCTCGAACCCGTAGATGTATGATCCCCTTTTCCTCGACCGTGATATCGGTAAGGGATCCTCCGTCGGGGATGATGGCAACGCCGCACCGCAGCCCGAAGTCCTCCACCAGAAAACGGACGCCGCTTTCGCCACCGCGTTCCTCGTCAGAAGTGATCGCCATCCCCACGGACAGGTCGGGACTTTCGCGCCCAAGACAACGCATCAGCTCGATCATGATCGCGAGCTGGCCCTTCATATCCCCGGCGCCGGGACCGTAGATCCGGCCTTCACGAATTTCGGATCGATAAGCGCCCGGCTGAGTGTGTTTAACCACGTCAAGATGACCGCACAGGAGTATTTCGGGAGAAGATATGCCACCGGGGCGAGCCAGAAGAGACTCGTAACCATTCGACTCGACCATTTCCAGGACGAGTCCGGGAACTTCTTCGAGATGGTTCCGGATGAGCTGGAAACACCTGCTTCGTTCGTTCGGCAAATCGTCTGTGCTCTCGATAAGCACAAGATCGCGGGTCAGTTGAATCAATCGTTCACGAAGTCGGTCGCGGTCCATAAAATCGTATCTTTGTCAGTCTCGATCCGGCACGCAGGGAAGGTCAAGTTCAGCAAGGCGGAGAAGCATATGATTGGCTTGCGGTGAAGAGGACAGACAGAGAAACTGTCCTTTTTGCACCAGTCCGTCTGCGCCGAAATTGAAGTTCACCGGGAACACTCCCAGATCACTTTTACCGGGAATAAAAAGATCACCGGACGAAGCGAGCAGATCAAGAATCTGCGCTCCCGGAACCGGTTCGGAGAAACGCAGGTTTCGCAGCAGCCATGCTCCCTCGGGGAGAAAGTGACGTGCCAGCACCGCGGGGTAAGTTGCCCCCGTCACCCTCGCATTGATCTCGCAAACATACACCGTGAATTTCCGGTCAGCTTCACAGGCAACCAGAAAATCCACGCTGCCCGTTCCCCGATACCCCTGGCGATGCAGCCATCTCCCGACGATTCCGGCCTGGCGCAACAGCTCCGCCTGGAGATCCGGCCACTCGCTCAGGTATGGCGGAGGAGCCTCATTCCCCTCGTGAACACTGTCATGACTGAGGATCTGCTCCGTCAGGTCGTAGAGGACCACCTTTTCTGCATCGAGAAAAAGCTGCACACTCGGGCTGCGAATTTCCTCGATACCAAACTCCCCCGGCTTCAGCCACCCCTGCACCATACAGGGACCTTCCGTAAAAAAATGCCCGGGAATCACGATGGAATCACAGTCATCGAGCGAGTCGACTTTAATCAGCCCGATTCCGGAAGCTCCGATCGGAGCCTTGATAACACCCGAGGAAAAGCCGGCCGTCTTCAGCGCCTTCAGACAGCGTCCGGCGTCTGCACCACTTTCCGCGATTTCGGTAACAGGAAACGGGAGACCAATCTCTTCCAGATGGGAATGAAGCAACCACTTGTTGTTTCCCCGTCGACTTCCCTCCACCGAGGAAACTGTACGCTTCCCGAGACGATCAGCGAGACTGCCCAGAACTTCATCCGTGACATAGCCGTCAATGGTATCATCCGCATATTCGCAAACACGACGTGATGCGGCATGAGCCAGAGTTTCCCCGCGCTGCAGCCTGTCGCCAAGCCGAATGTAATCTTCGTGAGGCAGGACCGCGACCTCCGGCAGATCGAGCCCTGCCTTTACAGAAAAAAATTCCACCAGCGACGGGTCCGGCTCGCGCTCGAGCAACAGGAGGTTTTCGCCTGCTCCCGCGTAGAGAAGATTCAGAATCG
Source organism: Verrucomicrobiales bacterium (assembly GCA_022361255.1). GTDB lineage: Bacteria > Verrucomicrobiota > Verrucomicrobiia > Verrucomicrobiales > DEV007 > Arctic95D-9. The sequence continues at coordinate 2,635 of JAKSBG010000001.1, read as the reverse complement.
GCAGCATCCGGCCACCGTATGAATCGATTTCACCGACCTCATCAGCAAGCATTTGCGTCTCTTCCTCATTGCCGAAGAAAAGTCCCATCAAATTTGCGATAAAGGCAACGTTACGATCCCAGTATGTCGGAGTTTTTCCCAGGAAATGCACCACCTCAGGATGAGTGGAACGGGTTTCGTTCGGCATGGTGAAAGATGACACCAATTCGGGAAAAAGACCAGACACGGAATCCTTCAGAAACAAAAAACGCCCTACATCATCGCTAAGATTTGCGGAAATCACCCGTATTGAAAAAAGGAGCGTTTTCCTTTACGTTTCTGAAATAATTCCTGCCCTCTATGAAATTGTGGAACTTGACTCTGTCCGCTGGCCTGGCCGTTTCCGGCCTGCTTTCGATTACTTCATTGCACGCGCAACAAACGACCTCAGCGCGGGAAGCTCTCTCGATGGTGAGCAATCAGTTCGGCCCACGGTCGACCCAGTGGGTCGCCGAAATGCGCGGGACCGGGGGAATTCCCCAGCCACCGCAGTGGGAAGTTCTCTCCTTTGACGACCGCATGCCCGGTCTGCTCTATCGTTTCAACGCAGGGATGGGGCGCGTCGGTGATATGGGACCTGAGTCGCGCCGCTACCCGGTCGATGTTCCGGTTGGCTACTTCAATCCCGGTCAAATCGGTGTAGACAGCGTCGCAGCATTTACCATTGCGGAAGGAGAAGCTCGAAAAGCGAAAGTGGCGTTCGACAGCTGCGACTACCTCCTGCGCGCCCGCGAGTTTTCCAGCAGCCCGCTCTGGCGACTCGAACTGCTCGACGCCCGCCGCCAGATCGTCGGGAAAATTTACATCTCAGCCAACTCCGGCACGGTACTCCGAACTGTCTGGGTCTATGGTGATCGCGGAGGAATCCGGATCGTTGACTCCGCCGCTCCGGGAGGTGCCGCCCCCACGAGTGCCGGCCCGGGCATCACCGGAATCACGGGAACCGATTTCCCGGAGGCAGCGGAACCGAACGGAGAAACCGGCATCGTACAGATGAGGCCACCCTCGACAACAATCACGCCTTCGAATCCGGGAAGCTCCATCGCAATTCCCCCGCCCCCCACTTCCACCGGAAGACAGCCTTACCAACCCGTCACCCCCAACGGACGAATTGCCGGGGCGCCGGCCTCAGGAAGCGGTGCGGCCATGCAGAATGATATTCCGGACCCACCTGCCATCACAAAAGCACCTCCGGCATCGACCGGACAGGGTCAGATGCGCGATCTGCGGGAAGATCCTCCGGCAAAACCTGATCCGACGAAACCGCCGATCGAGGTTCCCAGCTCAAGTGGAGGTTCGAGTGAGAGAATCCCACCTCCGCCGGTTCCACCCGGTGGCTGAGTTGTGGTGATCAGTGGTCACGCTACCGTTTCTTTCCCCTGCTGATGGCAGAGTATGCCCGCACTCACGCGGCCCAGCGCCTCAACCGTCCAGACGATCGGATAGATCCTTTCAAAATACCAGAGCCGCGCAAAATAGAAGCCGATCGGAGCAGCTTCAAACTCCGTACCGTTCCCCGTCGCGTCCAGAAGCCAGCCCACCCCACGGACAACAGCTTCTTCCGCTTCCCGGCGAAAGGCAAGGGCTGCCAGGGCGAGTGAGGTTTCCTCAATCGACGACGGAGTCCCGCTCCCGGAACCCCAGCCACCGTCTGCATTTTGATTCGAAATGAGCCACGTGGCTCCGCGATCCGCCATCTCCGGCAAACCGATATCATCAAGGGCCCGAACGACCATCGAGGTGCCGTAGGTCGGATTCTCTTCATCTTTGAAACGATACTGATTGCCGAACCAAAGCGGCACCCACGATCCGTCACTGCGCTGCTGCTCCCGCAGATAGGACAGAGCATCTTTCCTTCCTGATTCGATCCGTCGGGAAACCGCATCCGGCATTTCCGGTCCCCACTCGTGCCAGGCGCGCAGGGTGTGAGCGGTGAGATCCGGACTGGAACGATCGAAGGGAAGCGCCCCCCATCCGCGGCAAAAGGTGGGAATGCCACCATCCCGGTTCTGTAAATCAAGAAGCCAGACAATTGCGGCCTCTGCTGCCGCGAGCATTTCGGATTCCCGATCCGGAGTTCGCAATTTCGCAAGCGCGAGAAGTGCCCCCGGGGTGTCGTCGGCATCGGGAACACCGCCGGTCAGGTCGGTCCAGGCCCAGCCCCCGGGCGGGGTGTTGGTGAAGGGGTGGACCTCCGTGTATTGCTGCCCCAGCAACCAGTCGAGAACAGAAGAAGACTCAACCCTGTTGAGTCCGGTATCCAACCCTGTTGGGCCATCGACCAAACAGGGTTGATTTCCTTCACCGAGAGCTTTCACGGCCAGCGTTGTGGCCCAGGTGGCGAGGTTGGTATCAATGGGCCAACTGCCGTCGGGCCGCACCGTTTCGAGGAGAAATCGAACTCCATTTTTCGCAACCGGGTGATCCTTTTCCCCTGCAGCAACAAGCGCCATCGTCACGAAACTGGTGAGAGGCGCGGCTTCAAGAAAACCTCCGGAAGCAGGTTGAATTTCCCGGAGAAGTTTCGAGGCGCGCGGCCAGGCAGGGTTTCCTCTCCAGGTCTGGCAGTCTTTTGCCCGGCCGATCGCAATGAGCG
>JAKSBG010000002.1 GCA_022361255.1 Verrucomicrobiales bacterium | reverse complement strand
GCTCCGCCACCGGCCCGGGCGTCACGCCTTCGAACCCGCCCTGCCCGGCAATCACCGCCTCGAGCGGAAGCTGCGGCGCGTAGCCGGCCCAGACCTGCTTGTCGCTCGGCGCCGCGCCGGTCTTGTAATCGACGATCGACAGCCCGCCGTCGGCAAACCGGTCGATGCGGTCAGCGGTCGCGGTCAGCGTGAAGGGTCCGGCGGGCCCGGCAATCTCGATCCGGCCGTGAACCTCGGTCGCGGTCGCCGTGACCGCGGCGCGCCGGCCGGCCTCCTGTTTGACGAACCAGGCCGCGATCCGCTCGAACCGCGGCCACCAGAACGCGCGCACCGCCGGGCGCGCCAGTGTCGGGCCGAAGGCCGCGCGACCGAGCGCCAGCAAACGCGCCAGCGCATCGTCGGGCAAGGAGTCCGGGTGCGCCCGCTGAAAATCGTCCAGCGCCTGGTGGATGATCGTTCCCCGGTCGGCCGCCCCCGGGTCCGCTTCGAGCGGGTCCAGCGGCCGCAACCCAAGCACCTCGCGGGCGTAGATACCGTAGGGGTCGCGAATCCAGGTCTCGATCCGCGTTACGGAAAGACGCCGCGGCCGCGCCTCGACCGGCGGCGTCGGCGCCGGCGCGGCCATCGGCCGGTGGGCGTCGACCGCGGCAAGACCGCGCTGCAATCCCAGCCATGCGGTATCGGGCGCGAAGGCCTCGCCCAGACCGCAGCCCTGCAGCACCGTTTCCAGCCGGAGCAGCCAGCGCGACGGCACGGTCGGCGTTCCGTCCGACTTTTGCGCTCGCGTCAACACCACCTCGGATGCGCAGGCGAGCTGCGCGAAGTCGTGCGCCGCAAGGCCGATTCGCCTTTCGGGCAACGGCAAGCCGAAGCGTTCGCGCATCGGCCGGCTCATCCACGGGTCCGGCGCCGGGTCGGCCGGCCAGACGCCTTCGTTCAAGCCGCCGAGCACGACGAGATCGGCATGCTGCAGCCGCGCTTCCAGGAGGCCCAGGATCGCAAGGCGCGGATGGCGGCCGAAGCGCGGTCGGACGGTCCGCCCGGCCATGAGGGCATCCATCAGCGCCGCATAGGTCGCCGG
>JAKSBG010000003.1 GCA_022361255.1 Verrucomicrobiales bacterium | reverse complement strand
TCTCCCCGGAGTCGTCGTCGGGGCGGGTGCGGGAATTCTCGGAACCGTTTTCCTTTTTCCCTCCGCGACTGACAGGCTGGAAAGATCCGGCGGAAATGGTTCCGCGTCGATCGAGGCACGGGCAGAATCGCAGGACTCTGATTCGCAGAACATTGAAAGTCCCGCCGCTTCGATCCGGACGCTGGCCGAACCCTCCGCAGAAGCGGGTTTGCGACAGGAACACGAGACGGCGGAGAACGATACCGTGGCCGCTCTCCGCGAGGCGATCAAAACTTCGTCTACGAGTGGGAAACTGCAGTATTTGACTCTGCTTCAGCAACTCACCGCAGAGGAGGCGCCCCGAATGCTCGAGGTGTTTCGTGAAATGAGTCGGCAGGGCTACAAAGTGAGGGAATACGACCGGCTTTTCTGGGAGCGGTGGGCTGAGCTCGACGGCCCCGGAGTCGCAAAGATCATGTTTGAACGCGACAAACGGTTCAAAGAAACGGGCCTGTCGAATCTCGCGATCTCGACCTGGGCGAAAAACGATCCGGAAGCGGCGGCGGCCTGGCTCGCACAGCAGGAAGACATTCCTCTCCGCGAAGGGATGACGAAAGGACTTCTCGAAGGAATGGCGGTAGCCGACCCGGATCAGGCGCAGGAATTCCTGCTCAACGGAAATTTCACACCGGACCAGATCGCCTACGGATTCAGTCAGATCGCGAGGCAAAAACTGATGCAGAACGGGCTCGATTCCGTAGGTCAGTGGTATGCGGAATTTTCCGAGAATGACGCCAATTTCGAGACCGTGACGAATGCCGCCACGCAGATTTATTCGCGGGCCGCTTTCTCGGACGCGCTTCACTGGGCCAACCAGCTTGAGGGCTCGCGCGATGCCGTCCTGCGAGCACGAGGCCAGCTCCACGCCCGCCTCGCCGACGGTCGCCCCGACGGATTGATCACATTTCTCGGCTCGGAAAAATACGCCCACAACATCGCCGGAGTGGAAGCACTGACGAGCCGCGCGATCGACCGCTGGCTGCGGACCACTCCTTACGCGATGGGCACCTGGTTGCAACAGAACGAGGATATCCCCAACTACGATCTGATCGTGAAACCCTTCGCGGAGAAAGTCGCCGTCGATGATCCAAACGCGGCACGCGCCTGGGCCGGGACGATCCGGGATCCCGAGCTACGGGAAACCGTGTTGGAGAGACTCTCTGAAAACTGATCGAGACCGAAAACCTCGCGAAAAGAAAAAAATAGGGGGCAACGCGTAATTACAATATTGACATTTATTATAATTTTCATAAACTAAAGGACGCCCATTCATTGGACTCTCCTAATACTTTATGAAAAGCCTTTTTCTCATCCTGCCACTCGTCACCTTGACGGGCGCAAGCTTTGCGCAAACGGATGGAAAAAAAGAGTCTTCTGATGCCACTGTTGGTATTCCTGTCCCGAATTACTGGGATGCAAACAACTGGGAATCCGGTAGCGGAGCCACTTTCTGGCGTGCCAAAAAAGAACCCACCTCCCCCGCGAGAGGGGCAACATCCACGAAATCGAAATAATCCACTTCTGTTTTCAGGATTTGAGACAGACACACCGAGAAGTAGCCCCCAACACGATTGACTGATCCGGACCTAACACAGCCGGAACGAGTCTTTGACCTACAGGCCACGCCTTGGGAATTGTCCAAAGCCCCTCTCGTAGATAATCTGCGAGGGGGGCTTTTTCATATCCGCCTCCCCGTCCCGGAGGGTCGTCGTCCCCGACGACTGCGGTTTGCCTGCAACCGCATCACATCAAC